>DATFGN010000112.1:0-10642 GCA_035249405.1 Gemmatimonadales bacterium | reverse complement strand
GGCCGTGGCAACGAGGGGGGTGTGACCAGCCTCCGTCTCGGCGACGCACAGCGCCGCGTTGGCGGCTCGCAGCGCCTCATACGTGTTGTCGGCGAACCAGGACGCGTGACGAAACTCCCACGCGCAACGCAAGTCGGCCGGAAACAGCGTCAGAAAGTCCTTCAGCCGGGCCAGGTCCTGCTTGAAGTTGGGCGGGAGCTGCACGAGGATGGGTCCCAGCTTGGGCCCGAGCGGCCGGATCGTCTCGGTGAAATAGCGCAGCGGGTCGTCCACATCCCGCAGGCGGGCGATATGGGTGATGCGTTGCGGTGCCTTGAGGACGAACGTGAAGCCGGCCGGCACGGTGGCGTCCCACCCCGCGACCGTTTTGGCGTTCGGCATCCGGTAGAACGTGTAGTTGATCTCGACGGTGTCGAGGCGGTCTGCGTAGTAAGCGAGCATCTGCACGCTGGGCAGCTTGGCCGGGTAGAAGGTCCCCTTCCATTCCGGGAAGTTGTAGCCCGAGCTGCCGACGCGAAGCCGCATGCGGCAGGAGCATCGCGCGGCCGCGCGGCCCCCGCAACCCCTCACCGCCCCGCGGTCCGGTCGCTATGTTCGAAGGCAAGCGCTTCACCTTCTCCAGCTAGGGAGTCCCAACGCATGGCGAAATCACTGCAGGTCACCTTGGCGATTGCAGCCGTGCTCGCCGGGGCCTCCGCCCTTTCCGCACAGGGGCTTCAAGCCGGCACCTGGACCGGCACGATGACCCCGCCGAACGAATCCGCCGCGGCGGTGACCTTCACGGTCGCGGGATCTGGAGATTCGCTCGCCGTCACAATGGTCCTTTCGGGGATGGGCAGCATGCCATTCAGCCAGATCCGCTGGGACGCCGGCAAGCTGCTGTTTCAGTGGCACGCGGGCGACACGCTGGTGAAATGCGAGCTCGCGAAGCAGGACAACGGCGGTTACCGCGGACCCTGCACCGACGACAAAGGCATGACGGGCCAGATCGAGATGGTCCCGCCGAGCAAGCCATGAAGGGCGCTCCCGTTCTAGTCCTCGCCTCGGTGGTGATGCTGGCACCGCTCGCGGCCCAGCAGCCGGCGACCCCAGTGCCGGAATTCAAGCCGTTGGAAATCGGCTCGGCCGCACCCGATTTCGCGCTCCCAGCTGCCACGCGATTCGGATTGCTCAAGGCACCGGTTCACCTGAGCGACTTCAAGGGAAAGACCGTGGTGCTCGCGTTCTTCTACAAGGCGCGAACGCGGGGCTGAACGATTCAAATGAACGCGTACCGTGATCAGTACGCGCAGCTGTTCAAGGGTGGCCGCAACGTCGTGTTGATCGGAATCAGCGTCGATCCCGACACCGCTCTCGCCTCCTGGGCCCGCGACGCAGAGTTTCCCTTTCTGTTCGCGAGCGATTCAGGTGGTGTGGTCGGGAAGACCTATGGGGCGAGCCGCGGGCAACTGGACAACCGCAACTTGTTCGTCGTGGGACCCGACGGGAACATTGCCTGGCGTGCAGTGCCGTTCCGGGAGATTGATCCGACTGCTTACACGGAACTTGGTGCGGCAATAGATAGCCTGGTTCCTAAAGAATGACGGTAGGGACGGTAGGGGACGGTCGGAGGTTAACGCACAACCCCTACCGTCCCCTACCGTCCCCTACCACTCGCCTCACAGCCGCATCAATGTCCTGCTCCTCCCCAATCCCCGTATACACAACCTTCCCGTCGCGATCAAGAATCACCACGAAGCTCGTGGCTGGTGCCTGAAACGCGCGCACCGCGCTGCCGTCAGAGTCATAGAAAACGCGAAACGGAATGGCGTGCCTGGTGAGGTGGCGCTTGATGGCAGCGGGGGTCTGCCCCACGGCCACGGCGATGGCCACGAAGTCCACCTGATCGCCGTAGCGCGCGCGGGCAACCTCCATTTTGGGCACGAGCGCCGCACAACGCGGACACCAGGTTGCCCAAAACTCGATCAGTACTGGTTTCTTGCCGATGACGGTGCCGAGGTCGATGCGATTCCCATCCAAATCCGCAACGGTCGCCGCGGCGGGCCGGGAGCCGAGCCCGATCCCCACTGCGTCGTCCTGCGACCAGGCAGGGGCCGCCGCTCCGAAGCTCACCGCCAGCACGAAGAGAACCACGCACCACGCACCACGCATTTCTTGACTACAGTCCTTTCCCCACCTGTATGAAGTAATACTCCGCTGCGCCGAGTAAGACGATGCCGGCGGCGCGCTTGACCCACGTCATCCAGGGACCGGGCTTGGGAAGAGCCGCGAGGGTCCCCGAGAAGAGACCCACGGCAGCCAGTATGGCGGTCATGCCGAGCGAGAAGACAAACAGATAGAGGAGCCCCAACGCCCCGCTGCGCGTCGTGGCCACCCAGGTCAGCACGGCCGCGAACGCGGGCGCCCCGCACGGGGCCGCGACGATGCCCGACGTCGCTCCGAGCAGGAACGCGGCAGGATACGAACCTCCTTTGAGCCCGGCGGTCCAAGAGGCCAGTCGTTGCGGCACAACGACGGGAATGACGTCCAGTTGTGCCAGGGCAAAGACCAGCAACAGGTTCCCCATGGCGAACATCACCCAGGGATTGGCCGACACCGTGCCGAACAGCGATCCGGTGAGTCCCGCCACGAGCCCGAGCACGGCGTAGAACAGGGCGACGCCGAGCACGTAGGTCAGGGTGAGTCCCACGATGCGCCGCCGCTGGTGGTCGGACTCGGGGGAACCCGTGATCACACCGACCGTAATCGGGATCATCGGCCAGACGCAGGGCGACAGGCTCGTGGCCAGCCCGGCCCCGAACAGTGTGGCGATGGCGATGAGCGGGTGGTGCTGCAATGAGTCGCCGAGCGGCATCGAACCAATCTACATTCATCAACACCAATCACCCGGGGTGAGCGTGGTTCGCGGAGGCCCTGACAACAAGACCCGCTGCGCGTGGCTCGGCGACAATCCGGCGATGCTGGCCTATCACGATGAGGAGTGGGGCGTTCCGCTCACAGGGGACAAGGCATTGTTCGCGAAGCTGATTCTCGACGGATTTCAGGCGGGGTTGTCCTGGGCGATCATCCTGCGCAAGCGCGACGCGTTCCTGCGGGCGTTCGATCGCTTCGATCCCGACAAGATGGCGCGCTACACGGCCGCCCGGCGGCGGCGCCTGTTGGCCGATCCCGGAATCGTGCGCAATCGCCAGAAAATCGACTCCGCCATCGGGAACGCGCGTGCCTACATCGAGATGCGTGATGCAGGCATCGCCTTCGGCCCCTTTCTGTGGGATTTCGTGGACGGCCGGCCGATCCAGAACCGGTGGACGACGTTGAGGAGGATTCCCGCCAAGTCGAAGCAGTCGGAGCGCATGAGCAAGGCGCTGATCGAGCGCGGCTTTCATTTTGTGGGACCGACGATCTGCTATGCGTTCATGCAGGCCGTGGGCATGGTGAACGACCACATCACGACCTGCTATCGGCATCGCGAGTTGAAACGGCTGGCGAGATGATTCCCCATGAATGATCTCGAGCGCCTGCGCAACGCCCTGGCCGACCACTATCGGATCGAGAGCGAAATCGGCGCGGGCGGCATGGCGACAGTCTTCCTCGCGCATGACCTGAAACACGACCGTAAGGTCGCGATCAAAGTCCTGCACGCCGACGTGGCCCGGGCGATCGGCTCGGACCGGTTCCTGAACGAGATCCGGGTCGCGGCTCGGTTTGCCCATCCCAACATCGTGGGGCTCATCGATTCGGGCAGCGCCGATCTGGGCGGAGGCGCGCCGACCCCGTACTACGTGATGCCGTTCGTCGACGGCGAATCGCTGCGCCAGCGCCTGGGACGTGAGCCGCAGCTGCCGATCACGGACGCGCTGCGCATCGCGGGTGAGGTCGCCGACGCCCTCGCCCACGCGCACGCCCAGGGCGTCGTGCACCGCGACATCAAGCCAGAAAACATCCTGCTCACCAGCGGGCATGCCCTGGTCACCGACTTTGGCATCGCCAAGGCCGTCGTCACGGCCGGAGGCTCGGACCTGACGACGCACGGCGTCATCGTCGGCACGCCGGCCTACATGAGCCCCGAACAGGCGAGCGGCGAGCGCGCGCTGGACGGACGGGTCGATGTGTATGCGCTGGGCTGCGTGCTGTACGAGATGCTCGCGGGCGAGCATCCGTTCAGCGCTCCGACCGCACAGCAGATGATCCTGCGCGCCTTAACCGAGCGGCCGCGCCCGCTGAGTGCGCGCCGCCCCGCTGTTTCCCCGCAGATCGGCGCTGTGGTCGTGCGGGCTCTGGAACGCCTCCCCTCCGACCGTTACTCCTCTGCCGCCGAGTTCGCCGCTGCGTTGGGCACGGCGCAGGGATCGGCGCCACCTCGCGATCGCCGGTCCTCGTGGCGCGCCGTCGCGCTGGTGGGACTGCCCCTCCTCGTGCTCGCCGGAATTGCCCTGGCGGTTTGGAGCCGCCGCGAGGGAGGGTCGGCCGTCACGGGCCGGGCGCGCTCGCTCGTCGTGCTGCCGTTCGCGAATACCAGCGGCAATCGGGGCGACGAGTATTTCTCCGATGGCATGACCGACGAGCTCGCGGCGGCGCTGGCCAAGGTTCCCGGACTACGCGTAGCCGCGCGCAGCTCGGCCTATCAGTTCAAGGGCCAGAGCGTCGACGTGCACGAGATCGGCCGCCGCCTGTCGGTGGGCGCCGTGGTCGACGGCTCCGTGCGGCGCAATGGGGACATGGTGAACATCACGGCACAGCTCGTGACCGTGGAGGACGGCCTCACGCTTTGGTCCGACAGCTACGTCCGCGGCGTCGCCGACGTCTTCACTGTTCAGCACCAGATCGCATCGGCGGTTGCGAGAGCACTCCAGCTCGGCGCCGCGAACACCAGTGGGAGCGCGGGGACCACCAGCGCCGAGGCCCACGATCTCTTCTTGCGCGGGCGCTATTTCTGGAACCTGCGAGACCGAGAGGGATTCCGGCGCGGGATCGACTACTTCGAGCAGGCGATCGCGCGCGACTCTGGGTATGCCCAGGCGTGGGCTGGTCTGGGTGACGCGTACAGCCTGAGCGGTGGGTTTGGCTACCTCCCGCCCGCCGAAGCGTTCGCGAAAGCCCGAGCCGCTGCCAACCACGCGCTCGCGCTCGACAGCACACTGGCCGACGCGCATACCGCGCTCGGGTTTATCCATTTGTTCTACGACTGGGATTGGCGGGCGGCGCGCGAACGGCTGGAGCAGGCACTGGCGCTCGACCCGCAGTATGGAGAAGCCCGCCTATTCCACGGCTGGTACTTCATCGCGGTCAATCGCCTGGACGACGCGATCGGGGAGCTGCGGGAGGCCGTGGCCGACGAACCGATTTCGCTGATCCTGAACACCCGGCTCGGCTCCATGCTGATGTTCGCCGGACGGACCGACGAGGCAGTGGCCCAATTCAACCGCGTGCTCGAGCTCGACCCGGGGTACCGCCTCGCCCACCTGGACCTTGCCCGGATATATGCGGCGCGCGGTGACCAGACCAAGGCGCTCGACGAATGGAGCCAGACGGCCGAGTACGTCGGAGCGTATGGTGCGGGAGTGTACGGATACGCGCTGGCGCGCGCCGGGCGGCGAAACGAGGCGATGGCGGAGATCCGCCGACTGGAGAGGGACACTCTGGAGCCCTATGCCAACGCGCTGCCGATCGCCCAGATCTACGGCGGACTGGGCGATCGCGATCACGCGTTCATGTGGCTGGACCGGGCGTATGCCGATCGAAACTGGCCGCTGTATCTAGTGCGCGTGGATCCCCTGCTTCAGCCGCTCCACGATGATCCTCGGTGGGAGACATTGGTACGCCGGATGAACTTCCCGTAATCGCAAGCGCCATCTCTTCCAGGAACAGACTGCCGCCCGCCGACTTTCCGAAGCGCTGCTCCACCCGCGTCAGCACCAGCCGGTCTTTGGCGCGCGTCATCCCGACATAGAGTAGCCGCCGCGCTTCCTCGGTCTCGAGCACTGCGTCGTGTTCGGCGGAGCGCAGCCCGGGCAGTCGCTCGTCCTCGACCCCGACGACGTACACCTGGGAGTACTCGAGCCCCTTCGTGGAGTGCAGCGTGAGCAGATTGACCCGCTCCGGGTCGGTCTCCGCTTCGCGGGACGTCGAGAGCGCAACGCGCTCCAGCAAGAGACCGATGCTGGCGTGGAGCGTCTCCGCGGCGCTGGCCCCGACGAGGGCCTCGAGCCGGGCGAGCGCCACACCGTACCGGTCCCCCGGAGCGGGAGTCCGCCGCAGTCGTTCCATCTTTCGGGGACCACCGAGCCGGTTGATGATCTCTTCCTTCGGTGGGGCCCCAAGCTCGGTCACGCGCTCGCGCTCCCCCGAATAGAAATCGAGCGCATCGGAGAAGCGGCCCAGCGTAAACGCCGGAACGAGCCCCCGAAACACCTGTTGTTCTCCCGTGGCGGACGGATCGGGTGCCGCGGCCAGCGCCAGGCCAAGGCAGTCGAGCAGCGACACCTGCGCCGTCTTGCGTGCGCGCGCCTGCTGCAGCCGGGCGAGGTGAGCGTAGACCGCGGCCAGCGTCCGAGCGTCGTCCAGCGCGTGGTGCTCGCGGCCCTTGTCGATGCCGAACCGATCAGCCAGCACCTCGAGCTTCGCGCTGCCATCGGTGATCAGCGCCCTCGCCATCGGGAGAGAGTCGAAGAAGCGGAGCCCCTCGAGACCGGGAAGCTCCGCGGCCAGACGCAACAGCACCGGAACGTCGAAGCGCTGCCCGTTGTGCGCCAGCAGCACGTGGTCCCCGACGAACGCACGGAAGCTGGGCCACACTTCCGCGAACGTCGGAGCGCGGTCGAGGTCAGCCATCGTGTACCCATGCACCTCGCCGGCCGCCGGGGAGACGGGTCGCCCGGGTCGGACGAGGGAGTGGAACTCCTCGACGATCGCTCCCCGTGCCACGCGGACGGCACCGATTTCGACCACGTCGCAGCTGGTGCTGTCCTTATCCGTCGTCTCGAAATCGAAGGCGACGTATTCCGGAAAGGGATCGGTGAGGGCGCTCGTTTGCATCAACTGGAGCGCCTTGAATGCGCGGACCGCACCGCCGACGGTCGCATCCAGGAGCAGGTCGCCCTCTCCCGGCCGATCACCCTCGCGGAGATAGCGGACGCGGGGGACGAGCCCGGAGCGCACGAGCAGTCCTCGCACGCCGATCTCGGCACCGCCGCCGGGAGCAATCCAGACGGTCCTGCCGCTCGCGATGACCCGCTCCAGCTCCGCGGCGAGCGTCACGACGCCCGGATCGTCGGCCGGATCGGCGAGATCATCGGCCGCCGCCTCCAGGGCGTTCTGCCACTGTCCCATGCGCTGGCCGAGGATCTCCAGAATGAGCGCGGGAAGCGTCTCGTGCGTGCGCGCGAGCGCACGCAGGTTCTCGACCTGATACACGAAGCGCCAGGCGAGCCGCCGATCGGGATCGCCCAGTGGGGCTCGTCGCGCGATGTCGCGCACGGCCGTCAGAAAATCACCGCCTCCGGCCGGCGCGGCGGCGCGAACGCGCTCGAGCAGTGGCTCCGGAAATACCCGGACGGCCAGCGCCTCAGCCGCGAGCGGGTCCGCATCCTCTCGGATCACCCGGAGCGAAGCCAGCACTTGCCCGATCACCGGATCGTCGGTGAGCGCGCGCCCTCGGGCCAGCCGGCACGGCACTCCGGCGCGCACGAACGCCTGCTCCAACACGTCCCCGATGTCGTGATGCCGGTAGAGGACGCCGAAGTCACCCCAGGTGAGATCGCCTGCGCCCTGGCGGGCCAGCACGTCGCTCACGATCCAGTCCGCTTCCGCCTGCTCGTCGACGAACGTGCGGGCGACCACGGGAACGGGAACGTCCCGAACCGCCACGATGGTCTTCCGGCCGAACGGCGCTTCGTTGCGTTCCACCAGGCGGCGGGCCACGCTGAAGATGGCACGCGAGCAGCGGTGGTTCTCCACCAGTGTCACGGGCTCGGCGATCGCGAAATCGGTTCGGAACCGGTTCAGCACCCGTGGATCGGCGCCCGTCCAGGAGAAAATCGATTGCTCGTCGTCGCCGACGGCGAACACGCTGCGATGGCCTTCGACCAGATGTTGGACGATGCGGTACTGCGGAGCGTTCAGGTCCTGAAACTCGTCGACGAGGAGATGGTCCCAGCGGACAGCGACGGCGCGCGCGATCGCCGGCTCGGCTGTGAACAGACGGTCGACGAGCAGGACCAGGTCGTCGAAATCCACGAGCCGCCGGGCGCGCAGAATCTCGACGTACCGCGCGCACAGCGACGCCACGTCGGGCTCGAGGGGAATTCCCTGAAGGCGATGGCGGCCGAACTGGGACAACAGCCAGGTGCGGCGCTTGAAAACCTGAACGCCCAGCCGGCGCAGCACGATATGCTGGGTGTCTTCATCGGCGATCCCGAACCCGCGCGGCACGGCGATGCGCTCGCCGTATTCGCGCAGCACTTCGGCGCACAGGGAATGAATGGTTCCCCGGTGCACCGCGTCGCTCGCAGCCCCCAGCTCGCGATGCAGCCGCGCGGCGATCTCTTCGGCGGCCTTGTTGGTGAACGTGATGGCGCAGATCCGCCCCGGGTCCGCCCCGTAGCGTTCGACCAGCGCGCGGACGCGCTCGATCAGACAGTAGGTCTTCCCGGCCCCCGGACCGGCCAGCACCAACACCGGGCCGGGAGGGGCTTCGATGGCGCCGCGTTGGGCGTCAGACGCTTTGATCGATTCGATGACTACGGGACTCCGCTCATTGCCGGCACGGCTGGTTCAGCGGGGGCTTGGGGGCATCGAGCTTGGGGCGGTTCGGCATGTTCGTGATGGCAAGTGCAGCCGTGTAGACCATGTTTGCGACCCGCGCCAGATCCGGATAGTCGATGTACTGCGGCTCGTCCGTGATCTGGTGATAGTCGAGATGTTCGCCGCGCGAGAACGCGACCGCGGGAATGCCGTACCGGGCGTAGCTGTAGTGGTCGGCGCGACAGTAATACTGCAGCGGATGGCCCGGTGCGTCGTACGTATAGTCAAACGTGAACGGCACGGGCTGACGCGCATTGGCGGCTTCGAGCGTGTCGCCGAACTCGCGCGACAGCCGTTTGGCGCCGATGACCTCGAGATACGTCGGCGTCGCGGCCGGACGCTCGAACCCGCCCGGCAAATCCGACGGCAGGCCGCGGCCAATCATGTCCTGGTCGATCTCGGCCACGATCGAATCCGTCGGCACGGTCGCGTGGTCCGTGTACCAGCGCGACCCCACGAGTCCGTCCTCTTCTCCCGTGTGGCTCACAAACAGCACGGAGCGACGCGGACGGGTGCCGCGGGCGAGCTTCTCCGCGATTTCGAGAATGGCGACCGTGCCCGAGCCGTCGTCGTCGGCGCCGTTCCGGATCGAGTCTTGCCGCGGCGGATTGACACCGCGCAGGCTGTCGAGAATGGCGTGGATGCGAACCCACTCATCGGCGGTGGCCTCGCGCTGCGGCGAGTCGGCGCCCATCGGTCGAACCACACGGTTGAACGCGCGCAGCGAATCATGGTCCACCGGCGATCGATCGAATCCCACGTGATCGTTGTGCGCCGTCAGGGAGAGATACTGGCCAGCCAGCGCCGGGTCGCGGCCGCGCAGAATGGCCACCACGTTGCGTGCCGGGCGCGTCGTTGGCATGCGGGCGTAGTCGAGCCTGCCGCTGATCGACTTGCCTTTGGCGCCGGGAACGAGCGTCCCGAGATCGGCGTCGAAGATGCGGGCCGCAACGGCGCGCGTGACCATCACGCTCTGCAGTGCCCCTGGGAAGCGCCCCGTGTCCGGAACCGGGCGCCCGTCTCGGAGCCGGGCCATCAGCTCCGGTGCCACGACATCGAGCTGTACGCGAATACGGAGCGCGGCTTCGCGATAGCGTGCAGCTACGAGCCCGACCATGCGCGTCGTGCCGGACGGGACGTCCACCACCACGACCTGCCCGGCCACATCAGACGGCTTGAGCAGCGCAGCGGTGTCCGCCAGCGAGCCGCCGTAGATCGCGGCCGTGGATCCCAACTGCAGCGGCGCCGCACCCGAGCTGGTGGGAATGAAATCGACGAACACCTTCAGGGCGTTGGCGTCGACGCTTAGAGTCGATTGCGGATCGATGGCCACGCGCCAGAACGGCACCGTCTGGAAGTACGTCCCGTTCTCGCCCGCGGGCTCGAGGCCCAACCGCCTGAACTCGGACGCGATGTACTCCTGGGCCTGGTAATCGCCTGCGCTGCCCGTTTCACGACCCTGCATCGAGTCGTGCGCGAGAATGAAGAGACGGTGACGCAGATCGTCGGCCGTGATATCCGCCGTTGTCGCCGACACCGGCGTGGGAGTGCGTGATCCGGCGCATCCCGTGAGGAGCGCGGCGAGCAGCGCCATCGATGTACGCATGGCCGTAAGCTAATTTCCTCCCGTGTCCTACGACATCATCATTGCCGGTCTCGGGGCCACGGGCAGCGCGACGGCGTTTCACCTGGCCGGGCGTGGCGCCCGCGTGCTCGGCATCGATCGCCATCACCCGCCGCACGAGATGGGCTCGAGTCACGGCGGGTCACGGGTGATCCGCGAAACGGCGTTTGAAGGCGCTCGTTACGTTCCGCTGGCGCGCCGCGCCTACGCCAATTG
>DATFGN010000111.1:0-6151 GCA_035249405.1 Gemmatimonadales bacterium | reverse complement strand
GAGGGGATGTGCTTTGCCCTCGATGGCGGCGTTTGGCTGCACCGTTGGCGTGTGCGCGGCGAACCGATGGCGCACCTGGTGAGCACGGATCGAAATCGATTGCTGGCGCTGGGACGAGACCTGGGATTCTCGCCTGTCTGGCTGCAGTACAAACCGCTGAAGGATCCCCGCACTGGAGAACGAGTGGCCGCCTGGCACTGGGACGTGCTCGGCTCCCGCCTGCGACTGCTGGACCCGTAGCCGACTACCCCTCTGAGCGCGGGGCGCGCACGCCCGGCCACCAGTTCCAGCGGCCGGCGATGTGCATGATGGCCGGGACCAGAACCATGCGAATCAACGTCGCGTCCAGCAGCACAGCCATCGCCAGTCCAAACCCCATGAACTGAACCGCGAGCACGCGCGCGAAGGCAAAGGCGCCGAACACCAGAATCATGATGGCCGCGGCGAAGGAAATCGTCGACGCTGTCATCGAGAGCCCTTCCATTGTGGCGTGGTCGTTGCGCCCCGTTTTATCGAACACTTCCTTCACCCGCGTCAGCAGGAAGACTTCGTAGTCCATCGACAGGCCGAAGACCGTCGCGAACACGATCACGGGCACGACGGAGAAGATCGCTTCCGTCGGGCCCTCGAGGCCGAACAGCCCGCCCCCATAGCCGTGCTGGAAGACAAGGACCGTCACTCCGAACGCCGCGCCGACCGAGAGACAGTTCAGGAGGACTGCCTTGAGCGGCACGAGCACCGAGCGGAAGGCGATGAACAGCATCAGGGCCGTCGTGCCCAGCACGAGCAGCACGACCCCGGGGAACCGAGCCAGCAAGACTTGCTGGAGATCTGTGCTGGCCGCCGCGAAGCCGCCCACGAGGATCTGCGCCCCCTCGAGTCCCCGTGGCGCCTTGGCTCCGAGCGCCCGCGCGTAGCGCGCCAGGTCCATCATGCCCGTGAGGGAAACACTGTCGGCGGCGATCACGTCCAGCAGGGTGGTCCTGCCGTCCGCGCTCAAATACGCGTCGAAAAACTTCGGATAGCGTGCCCGCACGCCGGTCGGGTCGCTGTAGAAGACGGCCAGCTGAAACGACGAGATCACCGGCTTCAACGACGCCACGCCGCGGACCTGCTTGACCCGCGGGTCGCGGCGCAGCGAATCAGAGAGGGCCTTGAGGCCGAACAAGGGTGGGCCCTTGATCGCCGATTGTCCGGGTGGGAGCTGCACCACGATCCGAATCGGGAGCATGAGTCCGCCAGCTCCCATGCTGCGAAGCAGGGCCAACCCCTGGCCCGATTCCGACTTGGGCGGAAACCAGTTGCGCGCCGGGAGTCCGATGCGCATCTGGATCAGCGGCAACATCAGCAGGCCGACGATCGTGGCGCCGACCGCGATGGCGCGCCACGGTCGGTGGCCGAGCACGCGCGCCCACCGCTCCCACCCCGTCGGGGCATGGATGCGAGCCAGCGGTCGGGCGAGCCAGCGGGGGCGGTCGATGTCGCGGCCCAGGATGGTGAGCACGGCGGGGAGGAACGTCGTCGCGAGGAGCACGGCGACCGCGACGACCAGCAGACCGCCGATGCCGACCGACCGGGTTTCAACGAGCGGGGTAGTGATCAGCGCCCCGAAGCCCACGACGACAATCAGCCCCGAGGTTACGACCGCCGATCCGGATGTTCGGATGGCGCGAATGCCCGCATCCACCGGCGAAAGCCCGCGGTTCAGCTCTTCTCGGAATCGGGTGACGATGAGCAGAGAATAGTCGATGCCGACGCCGAGCCCGACCATGGTCGTGATGTTCAACACGAACACCGACACCGTCCAGAACTGCGCGAGGACGGTGATGAGTCCGAGCGCGATCGTGATGGCGAGCATCCCGACCATGATCGGCAACGTGGCGGCCACCAGCGCGCCGAACGCCAACACGAGCACGAGCAACGTCAATGGCAAGATGCGCCGCTCGCTATCCGCCGTGTCTTCCGCGCTGATGGTTCGGACGTCGTGGTCGAGGGCCGCGGTCCCCGTGACCTTGACGTCGAAGCCGCCGGATCCGGGTACACGGTTGAGCGCCGCCCGGATGCTGTCGCGCATTTCCGGTACGAAGTCCTTCGTAATGTCCCCGGTCTGTTCCAGCGCCAACGCGGCCAGGAGGAACGTGGTGCGACGATCGGAACTCGTAAACGTGGAATCGTTGACGGTACGGATCGATACGACCTGACGCACGAACGGATCGCGCTCGGCGGCGGCCGCGAGTGTGTCGATGACGTCGAGAAAGCGGGGGTTGTTCACCCGCACCGGGCCGCGCACCACGATGGCGACGTATTCGGCGAACGGGCTGGGGAAGGCGGCATCGATCAGGTTGGCGGCGCGGGTCGATTCGGTGACGCGTCCGGAACTACCCCGCACCGTCAGCACACGCTGGACGTGCGCCGCCCGCGGCACGAACAGCGCGGCGAGCGCCACCCAAGCCGCGATCACCGCCCAGCGATAACGAATGATGAGGCGGGCGGGAAGCGCGATCACTCAGCGTCCAAACACAAGCAGGTCACAATCATAGACCCCGTGGGGGGCCAAAGCTAGATTCACAGGCATGGAGCAGCAGCAACGCACGCGATTGGTCGGAGTGACGATCGCGCTGCTGGTATTGGCGGTGATGTGGAGTATGGTCATGCGCCACCGACCGGCGCGCCCGCAGCGCGCGTCTCCGCCTCCGGTCGTCGACACGACGCCCGCCCGCGCCCCCGACCCGACGCGCAGTCAAGCGGGAACGCGGATGCCGGTGGTCGAGTCGGCCGGGCCCGGATACTTCGATCTGCTCGCGCGGGCGGAGATCCGGCGTCGCATTCGGGCCAGCTTCCCCTACACGTACCTCAGTCCCATCGTTGCCGCCTCCGGCGACTCGATGTTGCATCGCTGGGACGATCGCGTGGGACGGCCGGTGCGCGTGTTTCTGGCGACGGATACGGTGGACGGCTTCCAAAACACCTTTCTCGATGCCGTGCGCCGGGCGTTCGAGCGCTGGCAGCAGGCGGGGGTTGCCGTCCGGTTCGACGTCCGCGCCGATTCCGCCGACGCAGAGGTCCGCATCCTCTGGCGCAGTCAGTTCGAAATCGATCGAACCGGCCAGACCGATCTGGAGTGGGATCGGGAGGGTCATCTACGCTCCGGGACCGTCACGATCGCGACTCACGACCCGGCCGGCCATCCGCTCGCGCCCGACGACGTGCGGGTCGTGGCGTTGCACGAAATCGGGCATCTGATCGGTCTCGACCATTCTCCGGACTCCACCGACGTCATGTTCGCCAAGACAGTGATGCGCGACCTCTCCGACCGGGACGTGCGCACGGCGAAGCTGCTGTACTCGTTGGCCCCCGGCAGCCTGCGGTAGGGACGTCATGGTGCTCCACCGTGGGGTGATCCCCTTGCTGTCGCGCGCTGCCGTTCCCGACGGCGGGGCGGCCAGCCTCGCCCAGTCGCTGGACCGGCGGGTGCGGGAAGGGGAGCTCATCGAGCGACTCGAGGGCGGGGCGGTTCGTTGCTTCGCCTGCGGGCATCGGTGTCTCGTCAAACCCGGCCGCCGGGGAATCTGCAAAGTGCGTTTCAACCGGGACGGCACCCTGCTCGTGCCATACGGATACGTCGCGGCCCTCCAGTGCGACCCGACCGAGAAGAAGCCCTTTTTCCATTGTCTCCCCGGCAGCGACACGCTCACGTTCGGCATGCTGGGGTGCGACTTCCACTGCGGCTACTGCCAGAACTGGCTGACCTCACAGGCCCTGCGGGACGAGGCCGCGGGCGTCACGCCCACCGACCTGCGGCCCGAGGACCTCGTGGCGTTGGCCCAGCGCCACGGTGCGCGCATGGTGGGCTCGTCCTACAATGAGCCGCTCATCACCGCCGAGTGGGCCGTGGACGTGTTCCGCGCCGCGCGCCCCACGGGTCTGAAGACCGCCTTCATCTCCAACGGCAACTGCACACCGGAAGTGCTCGACTACATCAGGCCCTGGACCGACGCCTACAAGATCGACCTGAAGGCCATGGAGGATCGACGCTACCGCGAGCTGGGCGGCGTGTTGCAACACGTGCTCGACGCGGTGCGCATGGTCTACGAGCGGGGCTTTTGGCTCGAGATCGTCACGCTCGTGGTCCCCGGCTTCAACGACGACGACCCCCAGCTCACGCGGGCGGCGGAGTTCATCGCGTCTATTTCCCCCGAAATTCCCTGGCACGTGACCGCGTTCCATCAGGACTACAAGATGACCGAGCCCGACAACACGTCGGCGGCGACGCTCGTGCACGCTTGTGAGCTGGGGGCCCGGGTGGGGCTCAAGTTCATCTACGCCGGCAACCTCCCGGGTCGCGTCGGGCGCTGGGAGCATACGTGGTGCCCCGATTGTGGAGACCTGCTCATCGAGCGCCACGGTTACGTGATCCGGCAGCAACGCGTGGGCGCCGACGGCGCGTGCCCCTCATGCGGGCGACGCATCCCGGGCATTTGGTGCTGACGGCGGTCGCCCTGCTGCAGGCGGGCCTGGCCGCAACGGCGCCGGTGCCTTCCAGGCTGGTGGCCCGTTTCGACGCCCTGGTGCTGGCCGCAATCCGCGACGGGGCGTTCCCCGGCGCGGCGCTGGCGGTGGGGACCGCCGACTCCATTCTCTATCTCCACGGCTATGGCCGGCTCACGTGGTCGGCCCGCAGCGCTCCCGTGCGGGCGGACAGCACGCTGTACGACCTCGCGTCGTTGACCAAGGTGATCGCGACCACCACGGCGATCATGGTGCTCGTGGATCGGGGCCGCGTCGTTCTCGATTCGCCCGTCGCGGCCTATGTGCCGGCCTTCAACGGCCCGGGCACCGCCCGGATCACCGTGCGCCAGCTGCTGACGCACACCTCCGGTTTGCGGGCCGACCTGCCCATCGACACGATCCGCGGTGCACCCGACGCCGCGACGCTGTTGCGCCACGTGTATCGCGAGACGCCCCGCATCTCGCCGGGGAGCCGGGTGGTGTACAGCGACGTGAATGCGGTGTTGCTCGGCGAGGTCGTCCGCAGTGCGAGTGGTGCCCCGCTGGATGTGTTCACGGCGCGAGAAATCACGGGGCCTCTCGCGTTGACACAGACGCGCTTTCGGCCGCCGCGCGACGCACTGGCGCGCACTGCTCCCACCGGCGTGTGGCGCGGACACGCCATCGCCGGTGTCGTCAATGATCCGACCGGCGCGAAGCTTGGCGGCGTGGCCGGGAACGCCGGATTATTCAGCAGCGCGAGCGATATCGCCGCGTTCGCACGATTCATCCTCCGCGACGGCCGCGCGCCTGATGGGCGGCAGCTCGTGCGGGCCGAGACCATACGGGGGTTCACCGCGCGCCAGGTGTATTTCGGAGGCGCTACCGAAGGGCGCGGACTCGGGTGGCAGGCGTTGCCGACCGGGGAGCGCGTCAGCAGCGCCGGAAAACTGTTTGGACCGCGCAGCTTCGGTCACACCGGGTGGACCGGAACGTCGGTGTGGATCGACCCGGACCGCCGGGTGTTCGTGGTGCTGTTGACGAATCGGGCCTTCGCGCCGCGCAGCCGGCAGTCGTTCACTGTCCTCAAGCGGCTGCGCGGCGCGCTCGCCGATCTGGCCGCGGCGACGGTCGATGACCGGAGTCACTAGCCGTGCGACGCTGATCTACGACGGCGAGTGCGGGCTGTGCCAGCGGTCGGTGCAGCGGCTGCGCGCGTGGGACCGGGAACAGCGGCTCGCGTACGTGGCGTTTCAGGACGCGCCGGCCGTGCACCAGTTCGGCATCGGCTTGCCCGCGCTGGCGGCAGCCATGCATCTCGTGTTGCCCGACGGGCGTGTGTTCAGCGGCGCGGATGCAGTGCCCGAGCTGGGCCGCCTGCTTGCCGGGAAGCGCTGGTGGGTGTGGGGGTTCGCCGTGCCCGGAGTCCGGCAGGTCGCCCGGCGCGTGTACGCACACATCGCGCGGCGCCGGCACTGCGCGGTGCGGGGCCTCCCGGCATCCCGGGCGGGTGGCTAGGTTCGCGCGAGGAGGGAGTGGTGACCACAGAAGAGCCGACAGAAGAAGCGGTTCGAGCCGCGCTGCGGACAGTCAAGGACCCTGAGTTGAATCTCAACATCATGGACCTGGGGCTGGTCTACGACGTGGACCTCGATGATGGAAA
>DATFGN010000110.1:0-3520 GCA_035249405.1 Gemmatimonadales bacterium | reverse complement strand
GTCTATGCTCCCTTTGCCGATCCGCCGACTGTCGCTGCTGCGGAGGCGGACGGGCTCGACGCCCGCATTCACGCCCGGCACTGGAAGCCCGGGAAACAGTCCGTCTCGGCCGCCCATCTCATGGGTGGCTGCGCGATGGGTCGCGGAGCGCACGACTCGGTCACCGATGCATGGGGGCGAGCCCACAACCTGCCCTGGTTGCGGGTCGCCGACGCGTCGCTGTTCCCCGACGCGCTCGAGATCAATCCCTACGTGACAATCATGGCCCTCGCCGACCGCGTAGCCGAGGGCATCCGGGACGACGCCGCCCAGTTCCTAAGCTGAAAGCACCGGGCCAAACGTGCGCTCGGCGCGGTAGAACAGCTCGCGCTCGAGATCGTGCGCCTCCCAAGCGCCCGATGGCATCGGTTTCCGTACGAGTGGTTGCCCGCTCAGGAATTCCACCGCCTGGGAAACCACGTGGGGTGAGCGGACGACGTCCGAATGCCCCAGGCCGGTGGTCGTCACCAGACGGCTGTTCGGCCACGCGTCGGCAATGGCCGCGCCGTTCGACCACGGGACGACGGCATCGGTCGTGTCGTGAACGACCAGCAGCGAAGTCGTGCGACGCCGGGCCATCGCCCGCACATCGAGATCATCCCAGGAAAAATCGATGCGACGCTGGCTCGAGGCGCGCATCCGGTCGAGTACGTCGGGCTGCATGCCGATCTGCTCCGCCCACCGCAGGGTGAAGCCGACGGGATCGGCAGCCGGGGCGATGAACACCGCGCGCGGCACAGGCAGTCCCCAGTCCATCGCGAGCGTCGCTGCCGACGCCCCCAGCGAATGCGCGATCAGGCCATGGACGGGACCGCCCGCCTCGACCACGGCGCGCAGCGTTCGGGCCAGCTGCGGCATCGAGCTCATGCGTCCGTCGGACACTCCGTGGCCCAGGCCGTCGAACGTCACCACCCGCAACCCGGCGGCAAGCAGCGGCGCCACGTACGCGGTCAGGCGTCCTCCGCGCGAGCCCCAGCCGTGCATCAGATATACGACCGGGCCATCGCCCCAGCTCCAGGCGGCAATGCGCTGCCCTTCGACCACCACGGCGAACGGACGCGCGCGATCCAGCTGCGCCCGCATGGCCCGGGTCAATTTGGCGCGCGGAGTGGTGAAGAACAGGCGCTCGGCGATCGCCGCGGCGCGGGTTGGGGACAGGGCCTGAATACCGCGAAACAATACACGGAACCAACGCATGACTGAGTCTCCTATTCGTGATGACCGGATCGTGCTGCTCCCAAGAGCGCCTCGAACGCGCGTCGGGCGCGACTCTCGGCCTCGGGATCGTGCAGCAATCGTGACGCGTGATGGTAAGCGAGCATGACGCCGTAGAGATCGTGAGCGAACTGCATGGCGTCTGCGTCGCGCCGAAACGCCCCCGCCTCAATTCCCTTCTTCAAAGTGGTCGCAATCACGTCGAGCCACTGGCGCTGGTACTCGACCAGGCGGTCCCGTGTCGGCCCCGGGCGATCATCCAGCTCGACCGCGGCCTGGACGAACAGGCAACCACCGGGCAGCGGTGACGAACGGGCCCAGTCGAGCCAACGCTCGAACAACGCGCGCATACGCGGTTCACCGCGAGCGGCGGCAAGTGCCGGACGAACCACGCTCTCAACGAAGACCGCGGCGCCATGGTCCAGCACCTGGACCTGCAGAGTTTCCTTGGACTGGAAGTGGGCGAATAGGCCACTCTTGGACAGATTGAGCTCGGTGGCGAGGGCACCGATCGAGAGTCCCTCGAGGCCCACCTTGCTCGCGAGCCCCGTTGCACGATCGAGGATGGCGTGGTGAGTGATGTGACCTTTGCTCTGCCTCATGTCCTAATAATAGCACGAACGTTCGTTTGTAGCAACTGGGGACCCGTAAGACCTTATTTTAGGCCCATGTCCGAGCTCGATGCGATCCTGCGACCTCGTTCCGTGGCGGTTATTGGCGCCTCGCGAAATGCCGGGACCATCGGTAATGAGATCCTGAGCAACATCGTCCGGCACGGATTCACGGGAGCCGTCTTCCCCGTAAACCCGCGCGCGAAAGCCGTGCACGCGATCAAGGCCTACCCCGCGGTAGGGGATATCCCGGATCCCGTCGACCTTGCCGTGATCGTGGTCCCCAAAGAGCTGGTGTTACCGGTAGTGGAGCAGTGCGGCGCCAAAGGAGTGCGTGGTCTCGTGGTGATTTCCGCCGGTTTCAAGGAGGTAGGAGCAGCCGGCGCCCTGACCGAGCGGCAGCTCGTCACGCTGGTGCGGCGGTACGGGATGCGGATGGTCGGCCCCAACTGCATGGGCGTGTTGAACGCAGAACCCGGTGTGTCCCTCAACGCGACGTTCGCGCCCACCATGCCGCCGTTCGGCCACGCCGCATTCGTGTCGCAATCGGGTGCTCTCGGGGTGAGTGTGCTCGACCACGCGGCGGATTTCGGCATCGGTATCTCCCAATTCGTCTCCGTCGGCAACAAACCCGATGTCAGCGGCAACGACCTGCTGCTGCAGTGGGAGCACGACGACACGGTCGGCGTGATTCTCATGTACGTGGAGAATTTCGGCAATCCGAGCCGGTTTCTCGAGATCGCGTCTCGGATCGCCAAGCACAAACCGATCCTCGCCGTGAAATCGGGCCGCTCGATGGTGGGCGCGAGGGCGGCTGCGTCCCACACCGGAGCGCTGGCCGCGAGCGATGCGGCGGTTGACGCGCTGCTGGCCCAGGCCGGAGTGTTGCGCGCTACGTCGATCGAGGAGTTGTTCGATATGGCGATGGCGTTCCGCGGGCAACCGCTGCCCCGCTCTCGTCGCACGGCGGTCCTTACCAACTCGGGAGGGCCTGGAATCCTGGCTGCCGACGCGCTCGAGCCCCAGGGCATGGAGCTCGGAGAACTGGCCCCGACGACCATCGCGCGCCTGCGGCCGTTGTTTCCGCCCGAGGCGAGTCTGCGCAATCCGCTGGACATGATCGCGTCCGCCACGGCGGCGGACTACCGCGCCGCGCTGGATGCCCTGCTCACCGACACCAACGTCGATTCGGCCATGGCCATCTTCGTGCCGCCGCTCGGCGTTCGAGCTGAGGACGTGGCGGAGTCGATCGTGGCGGCCGCGCGCGGCCATCCGACCAAGCCGGTGCTCGCCGTGTTGATGGGCCGTGACGGTCTGCCGGCCAGCAAAGCCGAGCTGAACGGCGCCGGGATTCCCGCGTACGTCTTCCCGGAATCTGCCGCCCGCGCCCTGGGGGCGTTGCGCCGACTGCGGGAATGGCGCGCCCGCCCCGATGCCACGGCGAAGCCCCTCAGCGTCGATCGGGACACCGCGAACCGAATCGTGGCCCAAGCGCGGACGGCCGGGCGGCGCAAACTGTCGGAATTAGAAGTCCTGGGCGTGCTCGACGCCTACGGCATCCCCACGGCGCCAGCGCGGCTGGCCCAAGGGCCCGAGGACGCCGCCCGGGCGGCGGCCGAGATCGGTTTCCCGGTGGCCCTCAAGATCGTCTCCCC
>DATFGN010000109.1:0-2944 GCA_035249405.1 Gemmatimonadales bacterium | reverse complement strand
TGGCCGGCTTCCAGGCGCGTAGCCACACACGTCGTGCGCAGAATCGAGTTGAAGAGCGGCGAACGTTGCGAGAGACGCTCGACGGCACCCGGGTCCGGCACAGCGCCCAACAACGCCCGCATATCCGCCGCAATGTCGGGGGGCTGCGTCCCCGCTACGCGCTCGAAATAGGCCCGGGTCACCGGATTGAGGCTCGCGGGAAAGTGGAATGCGGCGAGCCGCTGCAGCGCGGCCGCGAGTCGATAGATCGCGTTGTCGGGCACCGGCAGCGAGCTGTGCCCGCCGGGGTTGTGGACCTCGAACAGGAGGTCGTGATACACCTTCTCGCTCGCCTGCACCGACCGCACCACCGGCCGGCCGTTCTGCAGCAGGGGGTCGCCCGCATCACCGTTGATGCAGTACTCGGCATCGATCAAGTCGCGCCGTTCGGCGAGGAGCCACCGGATGCCGGCGCCGTCGGTCTCTTCCCCGGACTCGAGCGCCAGGATGAGATCACGGTCGAGTGCCACGCGCTCGCGCTTGAGCCGGATCATGGTCGCCACGAAGATCGCCGCCATGTCCTTGATGTCGCTCGTGCCGCGGCCATAGAAGTATCCGTCCTGCTCGGTGAGCGTGAACGGATCCATCGACCAGTCGGACCGCAACGCCTCCACCACGTCGAGATGCGCGAGCAAGAGGATCGGGCGGCGCTTCCCCGTCCCCCGCAGCCGGGCGACCAGATTCTTGTCCTTCTCGGTGGGCCCGACGACCTGCACGTCCGCCGCCGGGAACCCGGCGGCCATGAGGCGCCGCGCCACCGCTTCCGCCGCAGGCGTCGTGCTCCCGTGCTCGCGTGTGGTGTTGATCCCGATCAGCTCGGCCAGAATCTCCCGGCCCAGCGCCTGATTCGGTGTCAATGGCGGCGCCTGAGCGTGGGCTCCAGGGGTGATCAGGAGCAGGAAGGCGAAGGTCAGGAAGGTCACATGCACGCGCGGTCCTCGTCCGAAGAATCGGGAGAATATATTGAATCCATGACCGCCCCGACGGCTACCTGTGTACGCTGCGGCACGCCCGTAACCCCCGGAGCCCGCGCGTGCACCCAATGCGGCGCCGATGTCTCGGGCCAGCAGGGGCAGGTCGCCACCGCTTACGCCGCGGCGGGAGACGCGACACGCCTGCACGTCACCGAGGGCGGTCTGATCGACGCGCTGCGCCGCGCCACGGTCGGGGAATACGAGGTCAAGGGCGAGCTGGGCCAGGGCGGCATGGCCTCGGTGTTCCTGGCACACGACATCGCGCTCGATCGCAAAGTGGCGATCAAGGTCATGGCGCCCGCCCTGTTCAGCACGGCCGGGATGGTCGAGCGTTTCAAGCGTGAGGCGCGCACAGCCGCGTCGCTCAGTCACCCGCACATCATTCCGATTTACGCCGTTCGGGAAAGCCCGGAGATCGTCTACTTCGTCATGAAGTTCGTCGAGGGCCGCTCGCTCGAGTCGATCGCCCATCAGCTGGGACAAATGCCGATCCCGCTGGTGCAAACCATCCTCTATCAGGTGAGCTCGGCGCTGGGCTACGCGCACCGGCGCGGCGTCGTGCACCGGGACATCAAACCGGCCAACATCATGATCGACGCGGATGGGTCGGCCGTCGTCACCGACTTCGGTATCGCCAAGGTGTCCGAATCGCAGGGCTTGACGCAAACCGGTGCGACTATCGGGACGCCCTCCTACATGAGTCCCGAGCAGTGTGCCGCCAAACGCGAGCTGACCGGCGCATCGGATCAGTATTCGCTGGGCATCGTGGCGTATGAGATGCTGGGTGGCCAGGTCCCGTTCCACGCGGAGACCACGATGGGATTGCTGTTCGCCCACGTCCATGAAGCCCCGCCGCCCATCGGTGATCTACGCTTCGATTGTCCCCCGGCAGTCGGCGAGGGGGTCATGCGCATGCTCGAGAAGGACCCCGATGCACGTTGGCCCGATATCATGACCGCCGCGCGCGAGCTGGGTGGCGTTCCTATCGACCACGACGATCCGATCCAGGCGCAGCTGGTCGAGCTGGCCGGCGGGCGCGCGGCGTCTCCCGCCGAGACGATTCGCACGCCGATGAGCCCGGTGCCAGCCAATCGAGCCGCCCCACCACCCGCCACGCGGACCACGACGCCCAAGGATCGGCGCCCGGCGACACGGACGGGATCACCGCCCAGTGCCGTGCGCCCGCCTGCCCCGCCCGCGCAGGCAAAGCGCTCTCCGCTCCTCTGGGCTATCCCGGTATTGCTTGTGGGTGGGGTCGGCGCGTGGCTGGCATTCGGTCGCGGGACCGCGCCCGAACAACCGTCATTACTGCCCCAAGCAGCGGGGGTCGAAACCGTGAAGGTGGTCACGCAAACGCCGGCGGAAACGGTTCGACTCAGCGGCGGCACGCCGCCGGCCACCGGGACCACCAAGGCACCCGAGACGCGTCCGACTCCCACCACGACGACCCGCTCCAGCTCCGGGTCGCAAACCGCTTACAGCATCGCCGCCGGACGGGCGATCGCGCGTCGGGTACGGGCCGTCTCCGCCGGGGCGACGGCCCAGGAGCTCGCGGCCGGAGATGCCGACGCGGCGGCCGCCGAGGCGCTGGCCCGCGATGGCAAGTACGCGGAGGCGACCGCACGGCTCGCATCAGCCACGGATCGGTGGAGCGCGGCCGAGGCGGGGGCTCAGGGCCGTCCCCGGCGCGGGGGGGGCGGGGGAGGTGGCGGTCAGGGATTCCGCGGCGAGGTCGAGCAAGTGGCGGCCGAGTTCGCCGAGGCGTTCAACGCCAAGAGCCTGCCGCGAATGCGCGTCGTCTACCCCCGCATGACCGAAGCGCAGGCACAGGACTGGGGACAGCAGTTCCTCGGCATGCGCGATGTCTCAATGCAGCTGCGCGCCTCGGACATCAACCGAATCGGACCGGCCGAGGCCCAGGCCACTTTCTC
>DATFGN010000108.1:0-15364 GCA_035249405.1 Gemmatimonadales bacterium | reverse complement strand
CTGCGGGCGTCAAGGTCGGCCTCGGCTTCCTGATCGCCATCGTCGGGTTAATCGCTGTGATCCGGTTGTGACCTTCGGGCGATGAAGTGCCTCCAGGCCGCCCTCCGGGACGGCCGCATATCGGCAGAGCTCGTGGACGTGCCGCCGCCCGTGGCCGGACCCGGCGAGGTGCTGGTGCGGGTCCACGCGTCAGGACTCAATCGCGCCGACCTCTCGCAGATCGCCGGCCGCTATCCCCCTCCGCCGGGTGAGTCCGCCATTCTCGGGCTCGAAGTGTCGGGCCGGGTCGTCGGCTCGGACGAGCCCGTCTGCGCCCTGCTCGGGGGCGGCGGCCATGCCGAGCTGGTCGCGGTCCCGACGGGTCAGTGCATGCCGGCGCCGCGATCGATCGATCTGGAGCTGGCCGCGGCGATCCCGGAAGCGTTCTTGACCGCGTATGTGAACCTCATCGTCGAAGCCGACCTGCGTGACGGTGAGCGCGTGTTGATCCACGCGGGGGCCTCCGGCGTCGGACTCGCCGCGATTCAGGTGGCGAAACGGGTCGGGGCAGCGGTCGCGGCAACTACACGGACGCAAGCCAAGCGGGCGGCGCTGCTCGAAACGGGTGCCGACCTGGCGCTCGTGACGGGCGAGGTGGATGTCGTCACCGAGGTCGAGCGAGGTTGGGGGAAGGACGCCGTGAACGTCGTCTTGGACCCGATCGGGGGCGCGACGCTTGCTGGTGACGTGCAGCTGTTGGCTCCCGGTGGGCGCGTCGTCGTCATCGCGACGATGGGCGGGGCCCGCACCGAGCTCGATTTGTCGCAGCTGATGAGAAAGCGCGCTCGACTGATCGGTTCGACATTGCGCTCCCGCAGTCGCGAAGAGAAGGCTCGTCTCGTGGCACGCTTTCAAGCTGAGTTGTTGCAGGCGTTCGACACGCGAGGCCTGCGAATCACTGTCGACACCATCGAGCCAGCGGCTCGAGCGGCGGCAGCGCTCCAGAGGATGCACGACAACCTGAACGTGGGGAAAATCCTGTTGCGCTGGGGGGACATGCCTATCAAGTGATTGCTGAATCAGTAGTTACAAATACGATCGACGCTTCAAGCTGGCGTTATCCAGGCCGAATTCCTATCGTAGACGGCGCTTTTTCCATAACCATCGGTCTTGAAAAAGGTTACAGGTGCTGGCCATCGGCGTCCCCCCGAAGGGACAAACGTGACGACACCATCGGCGTTGGATTTCCAGCTGCTGTTCCAGAGTGCGCCCGGCTTGTACCTCGTGCTGACCGCGGAACTCAAAATCGTGGCAGTAAGCGACGCCTACCTCCGCGCCACGAAGACGGACCGCGACACCATTCTGGGACGTGGGCTGTTCGAGGTGTTCCCCGACAATCCTGACGATCCGGACGCCACGGGCACGCGCAACCTGCGGGCCTCGCTCGATCGGGTGCGCCAGCTCCGAGCCCCCGATGCCATGGCGGTCCAGCAATACGATATCCGCCGGCCGGAGTCCGAGGGCGGCGGGTTCGAGGTCCGGTTCTGGAGTCCTTTGAACACGCCGGTGTTCGACGCGAGCGGGACCCTCGTCAACATCATTCATCGGGTGGAGGATGTCACCGAGCTGGTCCGGTTGAAACAGATCGGGACCGAGCGGGACAAGCTGACCGAGGAGCTGCGTGCCCGGGCGGAGCGGATGCAGACGGAAGTGTTTCTCCGCGCGCAGGAAGTGGCCGAGTCCAACCGGCGCTTGCAGATCGCCAACGAAGAGCTGGGCCGCCTGTACGAGCGGTCCAAGGAGCTGGACGAGCTGAAGACGCAATTCGTCGCCAACGTGAGCCACGAGCTGCGGACGCCGTTGGCGCTGATTCTGGGGCCGGTCGAGCGGCTGCTCGCCGTCACACCGGATGACCGCATGCGTCGTGATCTCGGCATGATCCTGCGCAATGCGCGGCAGCTGCTGAAGCAGGTCAACGACCTGCTCGACGTCTCGAAGCTCGAAGCCGGCCAGACCGCCCTCCACTACGCCGATACCGATCTCGCCGACTTGATCCGCCTCACTGCGGGGCAATTCGAGTCGCTCGCCCAGGAGCGGCACATTCAGCTGACCATCCAGACCGACGCCGTGGTCCAGGCGCAGGTCGATCCCGAAAAATTCCAGCGCGTCGTGCTGAACCTGCTCTCGAATGCATTCAAGTTCACCCCGCAGACGGGCGTCATTCGCTGCACACTGCGGCAGGACGACACGACACACCGCATCCAGGTGGAGGTGGCCGACAGCGGCGTGGGCATCCCCGCCGAGCATCGCACGGCCGTCTTCGACCGCTTCCGCCAGCTGGAGGGTGGGGCGACGCGCAAGCAGGGGGGCACGGGACTCGGCCTGGCGATCGTGCGGGATCTGGTGGAGCTGCACCGCGGCACCGTCGTGATCGGAAACGCGGACGAAGGTGGAGCGCTGTTTACGGTCACGATACCGAGGCGCGCTCCCGAGGGGACCGCCGTGTCCGACTCGGGCACCGATGCCGCGGTCCTGCGGGAAGCCGTGGAGTCCGCCACGGCGGAGTTCCGAACCGCACCGGATCCGGTGAGCTCGACCCCTGTCATCACTGAGGACGACCGGCCGCTCGTGCTGGTGATCGAAGACAATCCGGAAATGAACCGGTTCGTGTGCGAGAGTCTGGGGCAGCTGTATCGCACGGCCGCGGCGACCAACGGGCGGGAAGGGCTGCGGCTCGCGCTGGACCTGCGTCCCGACCTGATCATGAGCGACGTGATGATGCCGGAGCTTTCGGGCGCCGATCTGGTGCGGGAGCTGCGGGACCGTCCCGATCTTGCGACCACGCCGGTGCTGTTGCTGACCGCCAAGACGGACGAGCGGCTGCGCGTGGAGATGCTGCGCGCGGGCGCCAATGATTTCGTGATGAAGCCGTTTTCCGTGGACGAGCTCCTGGCCCGGGCGCGCAACCTCGTCAACAACAAGATCGCCACCGAGCGCACCAACCGGCTCAACGCCGATCTGCAGAACCTCGCTTCGGAGCTGGAGCGCGCTAATCGCGAGACCCGCGAAGTGAGCCGCCTCAAGAGCGAGTTTCTGGCCAACATGTCGCACGAGCTGCGCACGCCGCTGAACGCCGTAATCGGCTTCTCGGAGATGCTGTACGACGGCAAGGCGGGGCCCGTCTCGACGAAGCAGCAGGAATTCCTGGACGACATTCTCATGGGTGCCCGTCATCTGCTGCAGCTGATCAACGACGTGCTCGATTTGTCCAAGGTCGAGGCCGGGAAAATGGAATTCCGGCCGGAGCCCGTGGAATTGGCGAAGGTGCTCGACGAGGTCACCGGTCTGTTACGCAGTCTCGCCGCACAGAAGCAGATCACCCTCGAGGTCGCAATCGCGCCCGAGCTCACCGGCATCGTCACCGACGCATCCCGCCTGAAGCAGGTGTTGTACAACTATCTCTCCAACGCGTTCAAGTTCACGCCGGAGGAGGGACACGTCGTCGTACGCGTGACCCCCGAGGACGACTGGGAGTTCCGCATTGAAGTCGAGGACACCGGGCTCGGGATCCGGGCCGAGGACATGGCGCGCCTGTTCGTCGAGTTCCAGCAATTGGATTCCGCCACCGGCTCGAGCTACGGCGGCACCGGGCTCGGCCTCGCGCTCACCAAGCGGATCGTCGAAGCGCAGGGCGGCACGGTGGGGGTGCGCAGCATGCTGGGACACGGCAGCACGTTTTCCGCCGTGCTGCCGCGCGTGGCCGGCCCGGTCGGCACCGGGGCGCCGGCGGCCGTCGTCCTCCCGGGAAAGCCGGGCGCCCATGCGATCCTGGTCATCGAGGACAACCCCGCCGACCAGCAGCGCCTGGTCCGCCTGCTGAGCGACGCCGGGTACGAGGTGCACACCGCGTCCACCGGTGCGGAGGGATTGACCCGCGCGCGCGCCCGGCGCTATGACGCGATCGTGCTCGACCTGCTGCTGCCGGACATGCATGGCCGGGACGTGCTGCGTGGCGCGCGACGCGGCCCCAACAAGAACACGCCGGTCGTCGTGGTCACGGTCGTCACCGACAAAGCCGTGCTCGCCAGCTGCCGTGTCGACGACCTGTTGTGCAAGCCCGTGCAGGGGCGGGACCTGGTTGCCGCGTTGCGGCGCTCCACGGTGGCCCCGGGCGAGTCGCGACCGGTGCTGGTGCTGGACGACGATCAGGCGGCGTTGCAGCGGATGGAGCGCTCTCTGGGCGATCTGGGCTACCGCGCCGTGTGTGTGACGACGGCGACCGAGGCCCTGGCGCGCGCCCTGCTCGATCCCCCGGCCGCCGTGGTGGTCGACTTGAGCAAGACCGAGCTGGGCGGTTTTGCGTTCCTGTCCCGCCTGCGGGACAACGCGGCAGGCCGTGGGATCCCCATCATCGTGTCCACGCTGAAGGACATGCCGGCAGCGCTGTTGCAGCGGCATCTCGCCCAGGTGCGACCGGCCGCGAAGGGCGACGAGGAGTCGTTGCTGCTCCAGGAAATCCAGGGTGCCGAGCAGCGCGGCCAAGTCAACCGGGAGCGAGCGGGTGGCCGGTGAGCCCATCCTGGTGGTGGAAGACAACGCGGCGCAACTGAAGCTATTGTCCGCGTTGTTGGAGGACGCCGGGTACGCCGTTCGGATCGCGCCGGATGCCAATGAAGCGCTCCTCGTCCTCAAGACCTTCCGGCCGCGCCTGATTCTCATGGACATTCAGCTGCCGGGGATCGACGGCCTGACGTTGACGCGCATGCTCAAGTCCAACCCATCCCAGCGCGACATCATCATCGTCGGCGTGACCGCCTACGCCATGCCCGAAGACGAGGACCGGGTCCGGGCCGCCGGCTGTGACGGCTATCTCTCCAAGCCGATCGACACGCGCGCGCTGCCCGACGTCGTCGCGTCCTATCTCCATCCGGTGGTCGGTCCGTGAACGGGCACGCCTAACTCCCGACCATCACGCCGGGCGCTGAGCTTCCTTGCGGGCCGCGGCGGTGAGGTCGCACGATCCCAGCTGCACGCCCACCTGTTGCAGGAACTCGTTCGGCGGCAGGCTTCCGGCCAGGATCCAGACGTAGTCGTTGGGGATCTCGCGGGTCTGCCCGGCGACTTCCAGGACGACGGTCGCTGTGCGGATTTCGACCGGTTGGGAATTGAACAGCACAGTAAGCGTGCCCTTCTTCTGGTACTCCTTCAGGCGTTGCGCGTTACGCTCCTTGATACGGCTGAAGGCCTCCTTCCGGTACGACAAGGTGACGGAGTTGCCGCGCTGGTGCGCGAGCCCCATCGCTGTTTCGACGGCGCTGTCACCACCACCGACGACGAGCACGCGCACATTGGCGTACGCTTCCGCGTCGATCAGGGAATACATGACCTTGGGCAGCGCTTCGCCGGGGATGCCCAGTTTGCGCGGCGTCCCACGGCGACCGATAGCAAGTACCACGCTCCGTGATCGTACCTGGCTCTTTGGGGTTACGGTGGTGAACAACCCGTCGGGATCGCGGCGGACGGTCTCGACTTTTTCCCGTGTGCGGAGCGAAAGCCCCGACTCCTTGTGCACCTTGCTCCAGAATCGGAGCAGATCCTCCTTGGACATCTTGAGCTTCTTCACCTTCCCGTAGACTGGAAACTCGACGGGACTGGTCAGCACGACCTTCTGGCGCGGGTACTTGGCCACGGTGCCGCCGAATTCGTCCTGCTCGAACGTCACGTAGCTGAGCTTACGCTCGATGGCCCGCAGGGACGCGCTGATGCCTCCGGGCCCCGCTCCCACGATGCAGACGTCACGCACGTCCTTGGTGGCGCTTCGCCCTGTGCGCGCCAGCCGGCCTGCGATGGTATCGATGCAATCCCGTCCCTGATTGATGGCGTTCTTGATCAATGCGAGACCGCCCAGCTCTCCTACGACGAACAGGTTCGACACACTGGTTTCGAGCTCAGGGGAGAGCCGCGGGAGATCCGCGGCGATGCTCGGGCTCGCCATCACGATTTCGATGGCGCCCACCGGACACGCTTCCGCGCAAAGCCCATGGCCGATGCACTTGTGGCCGTTTACGATCGCCGCTTTGCCGGCGATTACGGCCAGGACGTCCCCTTCGGGACAGACCTCGACGCAGGCGCCGCACCCAATGCACTGGGATACGTCGATGCGGGGGTGTTGGGCCCGGGGCCCGATGCCGAACGTGCCGGAGCGGCGCGCCGCCGCCACGGCCGCCCGCTCCTTGCGGCGCATGCGGCGCAGCGCTGACACGACCGAAACGGCAAGGAAGAGGCCGAAGGCGATGTAGATCAGGGTCCCGGTCATCGCTCCGTGAAGGAATCTTGTCGAGGTCCAGTGTCGCGAAATGGGCCACGTGCCCCATTGTGGAGCAGGCGGCGGATGACCCGATTCCCGGGTCACACGACAATCCACTACGAGCCCGTTGCTTCCGGCGAACCCGGCAACGGGATATTGCCGCGCGGAACTTGCAGTCGCAGGTTGTATGCCTTGGTGAGCGCACCCGACTGTGGCGACCGTCACTGACGGACGCGATACCACACGACTTTATAAGACGACATGTCAGAATCCAAGAGCGTGCCCGTAGCCGCGCGGGTTCACGTTCCCCGTCCGCCGCTCCGATTGTCGCGTCCGTCCCTGGCCCTGTCTCGCGAGGCACCGGGGCACGCACGCTACTCTCTGTTTCTGGTTCTGGCTGTCCTGGTGGCGATCTGCGTCGTCGGCTTTCCATACTACGCCCAGCCCGTCGCTCAGCGCGTCCGTAACCCAATGCATCCCTGGCTCCGGCCCTCGGGCTACGTCGGCCAGAGCGCCGGGCTCCTCGCCATCGGCATCTTCCTCTTTCTCTGGCTGTATCCCATTCGCAAACGCGCGCGGTGGCTGGCCTGGACCGGCTCGGTGGCGCGCTGGCTGGATGTGCACGTCCTGGCGGCGCTGGTGCTCCCGCTGCTGGTGGCGATCCACGCGGCCTGGCGGTTCGAGGGCCTCATCGGTCTGGGCTTCTGGTCGATGATGGTGGTGTGGGCAAGCGGGGTCGTGGGTCGCTACTTGTACGCGCGCATTCCCCGCAGCAAGGCCGGTATCGAGCTCACGCTCGAAGAGATTGCAACGCGCCGTCAGGCCCTGCTCGTGGAAATCGCCAATAGCACGGGTCTCGACGCGGCGCTGATCGAGCAGACGTTGTCCACCGACCGGGCGCCGACACGTCCCGGCCTGTGGGGCACGTTCTGGCGCCTGGTGGCGGACGACAGGGCGCGCCGGCGGGCCGGGCGCCGGTTGCGTCGCCTGGTACAGAGCCGCCACCCGAGTCGGCGCCAGCACGACCGCATCGTGCTGGCACGGGTGCTCCGGCTCGCCAAGCGGGAAATGGCGTTGACGCAGCAAACCCGGATGCTCGATGCGACGCAGGCCGTGTTTCGCTTCTGGCACGTGTTCCACCGCCCGGTGGCCATCGCGGCCCTTGTGGCCGTCCTCGTGCATGTGACGGTCGTGATCGCGCTCGGCGCGACCTGGCTGTGGTGAAGCGTGTTGCAGCGCTCGTGGGGCTCCTGTGGGGATGGTCACTGGTCGATGCCGGATCAGCTGTGGCCCAGATCTCACCCGGGCCGCTCGCACGCCCCCATGCACAGCTTGAGGGCGCGCGCCGCTGCGTCAGCTGCCATGGCCCCGGTGGGAAAGAGCAGATGTCGACGCTCTGCCTGCAATGTCACAAGGACGTCGGATGGCTGGTGCAACAGGGGCGTGGGTTCCATGCGTCACATCGCGGCGAGCGCTGCGCGAGTTGTCACCCCGACCACGCCGGTCGCGAGTTCGCGATGATCAGCTGGCCGGGCGGCGATCCCTTACGCTTCGACCACCGGCAAGCCGGATGGCCGCTTGAGGGCCGTCACGCCAGCGCCAAGTGCGCCGATTGTCACCGCGCGGCGTTCCGGGTCGGCACGGCAGCGACGCTCGCGCCTGGCCCGCGCGCCGGGGCCGGGCCGCCGTGGATCGGACTCGAGCAGGAGTGCACGTCCTGTCACCGCGACGTGCACCGGGGCACGCTCGACTCGAGCTGCACCACCTGTCACGACGTGGAGCGGTGGAAGCCGGCACCGCGCTTCGATCACGCCAAGACCGATTACGCGCTCACCGGGAAACACCGCGATGTCCCGTGCGCGCGCTGTCACCCGTCGGCGGGAGGGCGTATCACGGATAGCACGCAGCGCGTCGTGAAATTCAGCCCGCTGCCGCACCGCGATTGCGTTGCCTGCCACGCCGATCCCCATCGCGGTCGCTTCACCGGCGCTTGCGGCGACTGTCACGTAACGACCGGGTTCACCGTCATCGATCGCGGCCACTTCGATCACGACCGCACCCGCTATCCGCTGCGCGGCCGCCATGCGTCGGTCTCCTGTTCCGATTGCCACGACGCACCGGGAGTGAAAGGCAAGAACCCGCCCTTCGCGCGGTGTACGGACTGTCACACCGACCCGCATGCCGGCACGGCCACGCTCGCCGGGGCGGTCGTGGATTGTCATACGTGCCACAGTGTCCAGGGCTTCGCCGTCGCGGCGTTCACGACGGCGCAACACCGCGAGACCAAGTATCCGCTGGAAGGCGCGCACCAGCGGGTGGCGTGCGTCGGCTGCCACGTCAAGAACCCGCCCGGAATTCCGACTGCGAGCCTGGGTCGTGCGGCGATCCTGATGCGGCCCGCGTTCGCGCGCTGTTTGTCCTGTCACAGGGACGACCACGGCGGCCAGCTGGCCGCCAGCGCGAATGGCGGCGAATGTGCGGCGTGCCACACCGTCACGGGCTGGAAGCCCAGCACGTACACGGTCGCGGACCATGCGAAAGCGGGCTTCGTGTTGGACGGACGTCACGCCGCGATCGATTGCGCATCGTGTCATGGGGCGACGCGCACCGGCCTCCGTCCGATGGCCAATGGCGGCGCGCTGGGCCGGGCGCGAGTGGTTTTCAAGCTGGCCGAGCGCGACTGTGTCGCCTGCCACGTCGACCCGCACGACGGTCGGTTCGCCCGCGGCGGCGCGCGACCGGTGGCCGATGGGTGTCTCGGGTGCCACACGACGGAGCGCTACCGGCCCTCCACGATCGACGTCGCCGCGCACGCCGCCTACGCTTTCAAGCTCGAGGGGGCCCACCGGGCCGTCCCCTGTGTCGAGTGCCACTCTGAGCTGCGGCGCCCGCTGCGGACGTCCTCGCTGGTCCTCGCCCAGCGGACCGGTACGCCGCTGCGCTTCACGACCACAGAGCCGGGCTGCGAGGGCTGTCACGACTCGCCCCACGGTAATCAATTCGCGTCCCGACCAGACGCAGGGCGCTGCGAGAGCTGCCATGGCCTTGACGCATTTGTGCCGGCAGCTCGCTTCGACCACGACCGGGATACGAAGTTCCCGCTGCGCGGGGGCCACGCGCAGGTGCCGTGTAGCCAGTGCCATCCCGTGATCACCGGAGCAGGGAACGACCGCATCGTCCGCTATCGCCAGGTATCCGGGCGTTGCGAGAACTGCCATGGAGAAGGAGTCCGCCAATGACGCGTCCGTCGCTCGTGCGGTGGGGGACCCTGCTCGGCCTGTTGGCGCCGGCGGCCTTAGCCGCCCAGCAGCCCACAGCCCGGAACCCCCATGGCGCGCTGACCCAGCCGTGCGCCGCGTGTCACAGCCCGGAAGCATGGTCACCAGCCAGGATCTCCACCGCGTTCGATCACGCCAAGGCCGCCAACTATCCGTTGCTCGGCGTCCATGCGACCGTCGCTTGCAAGGCGTGCCACACCGCGCTCACGTTCAAGCAGGCGCCGCGAGACTGCGTTGGCTGTCACACCGATCCGCACCGGGGAGAGCTGGGCACGAGCTGCGGGCGCTGCCACACGCAGCGCAGCTTCGTCGACCGCACGGAGATGGGTCGGGCGCACCAGCTCACGCGCTTTCCGCTGACCGGTGCGCACGTGGCGGTGGACTGCGAATCGTGTCACACCGGGGCGGGGCAGGGGCAGATGACGTTCGTGGCCCGCCCGACGGACTGCAACAGTTGTCACTCGCGCGACTATCAGGCGACACGCAATCCGGACCATGCCGCGAGCGGATTCCCGCGCGATTGCCAGGCCTGTCACGCGACGACCGCCTGGTCGGGCGGACGGTTCGATCACAACGCATCGCGGTTCCCGCTGACCGGGGCGCACGTGGCGGTGACCTGCACGCAATGTCACGGGACCGGAGGATTCGGCGCGCTGCCGACGGCCTGCGTTTCGTGTCACCAGGCCGACTATAACGGCGCCAACAACCCGAGTCATCAGCAGGCCCAGTTCCCGACCGACTGCACGCGTTGCCACACCACGGCTTCATGGAACGGCGCCAACTTCAATCACAGTGCGACGAGCTTCCCGCTCACCGGGGCGCACGTGCAGCTCACGTGCGACCAGTGCCACGGCGACGGGGTCTACAACGGCAAGCCCACGACTTGCGTGGCGTGCCACCAGGCTGACTTCAACCGCACCACCACGCCGAACCACTCGCAGGCGCAGTTCCCGACGGACTGCACCGTCTGTCACACCACGACGACGTGGAACGGCGCCAGCTTCAATCACAGCAGCACGGCCTTCGCGCTCACCGGAGCGCATATCCCGCTCAGCTGCGATCAGTGTCACGGCGACGGCGTGTACCGGGGCAAACCCACCGCATGCGTGTCGTGCCACCAGACGGACTACAACAACGCGGTCGACCCGAACCACCAGCAGGCGCAGTTCACCACCGACTGTGCGTCCTGCCACACGACGACAGTCTGGACGTCGGCGACGTTCACCAATCACGATGCGCAGTACTTCCCGATCTATTCGGGCGCGCATCGCGGGCGCTGGACCAGTTGTTCCACGTGCCACGTCAATCCCAGCGACTACCGGCAGTTCGACTGTCTCTCCTGTCACTCGGCCGGGCAGACGACGCCTCACCATTCCGGCGTCAGCGGCTATTCCTATGACAGTCCCAGCTGCTACCGTTGCCACCCGCGGGGCTCGCATTGATGCGCCATCGTGCGGTGTGGGGGATGGCGATTGCCCTACTGGCGTGGCCACGGCCCGCTTGGAGCCAAACGAACCCGTACCGGTGGGCCCGGGTCACGACGGCCACCGCCGGCTCCGTGTCCATCGATGCCGGCTCGTCCGAAGGCCTGCGCGAATGGACGCGCGTGGAGATCGTGCGCCGCGGCCGCGCCGTTGCGGTCCTCAAAGTGGTCACCCTCGGGGCTCATCAAACAACGTGTGAGATCACCAGCCGCCCGATCCCCCTGCTGTCAGGAGATTCGGCGCGCTTCCTCCCGAGCGGCCGGCCACGAGACGCGGCGGTGCCGCCTCCTCCGCCAAATCCCGTAGCTCGCCCGGCTCCGACGCCTCGGCCGGCGCCTCCGGCAGCACCCGCTCCTCCCCCCGTCCGCCGCGACACTACCGTCGTTGCGCCGGCGGTGCGCCCGAGTGCTCCCGCACTCCGGGTCGATTCGTCGCCGCCAGCGGTGACGCCATCCCGGCCGGTTGCGCCCGCCACGACACCGGTTGGTGCGCAAGGGCGCGTGGCACGGGTCACGTTCGTGACCACGAGCAGCGCATACGTGAGCGCCGGCAAGGCGGAGGGGTTGGCGGAAGGCAGTCGCGTGGACGTCGTGCGGCGGGGGCGCCCAGTAGCGGAGCTGCGCGTGGCGTACGTCTCCACCCATCAATCTGCCTGCCGCATCGTCAGCATGGTCGATTCTGTGGTGGTTGGCGACTCAGTGCACTACCAGCCGGTCAGCGGCAGCGGGGGTATCGCGGGGACCCCACAGCGGATGGCCGAGGCGCAGGGACGGACCGCCCCCGGGGCCTCCCGGACGCGTGCGTGGGGTCGGCTGCGAGGACGGGTCGGGCTGTATTTCCTCACCGTTCAAAGCAGCGTCGGTCGCGTGTCCCAACCGTCCGGCGACCTTCGTCTCAACGGCGCTGGACTGGGTGGATCAGCTCTGGGGCTGACGATCGACGTGCGCAGCCGGCGCGTGGTGCAGGCGTTCACGGGGAGTCCCGCCACAACCACGGATCTGACCCGCGTGTATCAGGCCGCCGTGTTCTGGCAGACACCGGGATCGGCGTTCCGAATCACCACCGGGCGGCAGTACGCGCCCGGGATCACTTCGGTCGGTCTCGTGGATGGCGCTGCGGTCGAGGTGGGTCAGGCCGCGTGGGACTACGGCGTGTTCGCCGGCACGCAGCCGCAGACGGCTACCCTCGCGTTTTCCAGCCATTGGGCGCAGTTGGGCGGCTACGTACGCGTCCATAACCGTCCGGCCGCGCTGCGCCACTGGTCGGTGACGGTCGCCGCGAGCGGCGCGTACCTAGACGGCCACACGAATCGGGAATTTGCCTACCTCCAAGCGAGCGTTCTCACCCGTCGGGCGTCCCTGTATGCCGTGCAGGAAGTCGACTACTACCGTCCCTGGCGGCGGTTGAGTGGAGAGCCGGTCGTGTCTCCGACCAGCACGTTTGCGAATCTCCAGTTTCAACTCACCGATCAGTTCACCCTGACGACCGGCGTCGACAACCGGCGCAGCGTCCGGCTGGGCCGGGAATTCGCGGACACCGTGTTCGACGACACCTTCCGGCGTGGCATCTGGGCGGGGTTCTCCGGTCGCTTTGCTCGTCACTTCCTGGCCTCGTTCGATGCCCGGACCAACCACGACTCCTCGAGCGGCACCGCGAACACGTTTACTCTTGGCCTCGCGGCAGAACGGCTGACGCCGCTCGGCGTCAGCGTGCGGACGCGCAGCGCGCGCTATACCACTCGGGGGCGGACGGGGTGGCTCACCTCGATCGCGCTCGGCCTCGAGCCGCTGGGCCGCGCCAGCGTGCAAGTCACCGCGGGGTGGCGGAGCGAGCGGGGGACGACGCCAATCAGTATCCACTGGTTGTCCGCGGACCTGGACGCGAGCCTGTTGCGCTCGGTCTTCATTATTGTGTCCGCCTACCGGGAGCGGGGCGGCATCGAAGGACACGATCTGCTGTACACCGGGGCGAGTTACCGCTTTTAGAAATCCGGCAACTGGCGGAACCTCGGGCAAGCCGATAACGTTTTCCGCCGACCTCCATGATCCACTTCACGCATCTCAAAGGCTCCCTCGAAGGCACCAAGTCGAGTAGCGACAAACGGTGGCTCCGGCTCGGCACCGGCCACGATTGCGAGCTCCGCTTCGACGCCGGCCGCGAGCCCCGGGTGGCCCCCTACCACGCCGCCGTGGTGCTGAAGGACGGGACCTACTACTTGCTTGATCTCGATTCCCCGGGTGGCGTGCGGCTGAACGGCAAGAAAGTCAGCAAGGCCGAGCTACGCACCGGAGACAAGATCCGGCTCGGCGCGACGGGCGGTCCCGAAGCCCAGGTCGAGATCGTGATCGACTCGAACTACGATCCGGCTCAGGACGCGGCGGAGATCACGAAAGTGCTCCAGGCGGCGGGAGGGGGAGCGGGGGGAGTCCGTGTCTCGGCGACCGGGCAGATCTTTGCGCTCACGGCGCAGCGCATCGCCGAAGAGCGCCAGAAGGCCGGCGGGGTCCGCTCGCGCAAGACGATGGACTACATCGCCACCGCCGTCGGCGAGGTTTCGGAAGCCGTCAAGACCCACACGAAACGACGTTGGGTCAAAGTGGTCGGGATCGTCAGCGGTGTCGCGCTGGCCGTCATCGCCATCATGGGCATCGTTATTTACGCCCAGCACCGACAGATCGCGAAGCTGCTCGACGCCAAAGGGCGGTTCGACGCGCAGATCCATCAGATCCAGCAGCAGATGCAGTCCGAGCAGGATTCGACTCGGCTCGCCCTGCTCGAGCAGCGCTACCTCGACGCCACCTCCAACGCCGAGCGCACGCTGGCGGACCTGGCCCGCGCCGACCGCGCCAAGGCGGTCGAGGCGGCCAACGCGGGTGACGAGCTGGATCGGGAGATCCGGACCATCCTGCGGCAGTTCGATGCCGAGACCTATGCCGTGCCGCCGATTTTCAAGCAACGGCTGCAGTACCACATCGACCAGCTGCTGAAGGCGAACATCGCGACGCGGGAGGTCTACCAGCGCAAGATGAGATACTGGCCCATCGTGTCACGCGAATTTCGCACGCTCGAGCTCCCCGATGTGATGGGCTATGTCGCCTGGACGGAGTCGCGCTTCAATCCGACGGCCCGGAACCCTTCGGGTGCGCGCGGCATGTGGCAGATGATGCCCATCACGGCGCGGCAATACGGGCTGCGAGTGGACGGCAAGGTGGACGACCGCACCGACGTCAACAAGCAGACCCGGGCGGCGGCCCGGCACCTCGCCAATCTGCTGGCCGAGTTCGGCGAGGATGCCTTCATGCTGGCGATGGCGAGCTACAACCGGGGGGAGAACGGCGTACGGGCCGTGCTGCACAAGATTGCCCAGACGCCGGGTGGCTACAAGAAGCAGAACCGCGACTTCTGGCACCTCTACCGCATGAAGCTGCTGCCGGCGGAGACGATGGAGTACGTTCCCAAGATTCTCGCGGCCGCGGTGGTGTGCAGCAACCCGCAGCGCTACGGGCTGGAGCCCGCCGCCCGCTAGCTCAGCCGGCGAGCGCCTTGCAGAACTCCGTAAACACTTCGATGTAGCGGTCGACGTCCGCATCCGAGTGCTGCAGCGACAGCGTCCATTGCTCCTCGTCGCCGGGCGTCATGAAAATACCGCGATTGAGCAGCCAGGGGTACGAGGCCGCGAACAGGTCCGGCTTCGTATCCAGAAAGTCGCGGTAATTGCGCAGCGGGGTGGGCCGATAGGACACGCATCCCTTGGCGCCGAGATCCACGGTGTGGGCCGGGATCCCGTTGGCGTCGATGGCGCGCTGGCAACCCGCGACGAGTCGCGCCCCCAACCGGGCCAGCGTCCGGTAGGCGTCCGGCGTGAGCAGCTCGCGGAGCGTGACGAGGCCGACGTGCGCAACGAGCGGGTTGCCGTTGTAGGTGCCCATCTGCGAGACGCCGCGCTCGATCAGCCGCATGAGATCCTCGCGTCCGCCGAAGGCCGCCGCCGGGAGCCCGCCCGAGATGGCCTTGGCGAGACAGACCAGGTCGGGCTGCACGCCGAACCGCTCGGTGGCTCCCCCGGCGGCGATGGTGAAGCCCGTCTTGATCTCGTCGAAGATGAACACCACCCCGTGCTTGGTGCAGAGGTCGCGGACCCGGCGCAGGTAGCCCGGCTGCGGCACGACGATGCCGATGTTCATCATCGCCGGCTCCATGATGAGGCAGGCGATCTCGCGGCCGCGCTCCTCGAACACGCGCTCCAGATGGTCGGCGTCGTTGAACGGCACGACCTCGATGTACTTCGCGGCGTCCTTGACCATCCCCTTCGACAC
>DATFGN010000107.1:0-3696 GCA_035249405.1 Gemmatimonadales bacterium | reverse complement strand
CGCCTGGCCACGCTGCCAGGCGTGTCGCGCGGATCGGCGGGAGCCGCGAACATCGCCCCGCTCTGCCAGTGCAACCAAACGACTTCGTTCCAAATCGCCGGAGCGCCGCCGTTTCGCTCGGGGGAAGGCCCGGACGTCGGCTGGCGCGTGGTGACGGCGGGGTACTTCAGCACCCTCGGCGTCCCGGTCGTCGCCGGCCGTGGACTCTCTGACCAGGATGACGCGCGCGCGCCGCGGGTCGTCGTGGTCAACCAGACGCTGGCGCGCCGGTATTTCCCGGACGGGGCGGTCGGCCGACGCCTCCTCATGGGTCCGGATACGGGGACGATCGAAATCGTGGGTGTCGTGTCCGACATGCGCCACGATGGCCCCGCCCGATCCCCTGGCTCCGAGCTGTATCTCCCGCTCGCCCAGTCGCCGGTCTCGGAGATGACGGTGGTGGTACGCGCGCAGCGCCCGGCGGCGCTGCTGCCGTCGATGCGCGCGGCGGTTCAGGCCATCGACCATGATCTCCCGGTCGCTGAACAACGCACCATGCGCGCAGCGTTCAATCTCGTGCTCGGTCCCTTGCGGCTGTCGCAACGCCTGCTGGCCGCGCTCGGCGTCATCGCCCTGGTGCTCGCGGCGGTCGGGATCTATGCCGTCGTGGCGCAGCTGGTGCTGGAGCGGACGCGGGAGATCGGGATCCGCATCGCGCTGGGCGGGAACCGCGCCGCGGTGCTGGCCCTCCTGCTCCAGCAGGGCGTGATGCCGGCAGCCTGGGGACTGGCCGCCGGTACCGCCGGGGCCGTCGCCATCACGCAGGCGCTGCGCTCGCAGTTGTTCGGCGTTCGCCCAGGCGATCCGGTCACGATCGCGCTCGTCGCCGTCGTCCTGCTCGGAACCGCGATTCTCGCGACGTACGCGCCGGCGCGGCGGGCGACAACGGTCGATCCGATGGTGGCGTTGCGATATGAATAGGCACCGGACACCTGACTCCCGACTCCGATGATCGCTCTCCGAAACGTCGAAAAGTCCTACCCCCAGGGCGGCGGCCGCGTCTTCGTCTTGCGCCAGATCACGCTCGACATCGCGGCCGGCGAATTCATCACCATCATGGGGCCCTCCGGCGCCGGGAAGTCCACGCTGCTCGCGATTCTCGGCATGCTGGACGGCGACTGGACCGGTGAGTACCGGCTGCTGACCGAGGATGTGCACAAACTGAAGCCCAAGGATCGCGTCGCCTTGCACAAGCAGTACGTCGGCTTCGTGTTTCAGCAGTACCACCTGCTCGACGATCTCACCGTCGCCGAGAATCTCGACATCCCGCTCTCTTACCGGGACATCAAGAAATCGGAGCGCCAAGCGGTGGTGGCCGACGCGTTGGACCGTTTCGGCATGGTGGCCAAGAAGGATCTGTATCCACGCCAGCTCTCGGGTGGCCAGCAACAGCTCGTCGCCGTGGCGCGGTCCATCATTCACAAGCCCAAGCTGCTGCTCGCCGATGAGCCGACGGGCAATCTCCACTCCGAGCAGGGTCGCGAGATCATGGAGCTGTTCAAACGGCTCAACGCGGGCGGCACGACCATCGTGCAAGTGACGCACTCGGAGACGAATGCGACGTATGGGCAGCGAATCGTGCAGCTGAAGGATGGGTGGATCGTGAAATAGCTGGGCCACCTCCGAAGAGGAACGAAGTATGGGAACTCTGCTGCAAGACATTCGCTACGCCGTCCGTCAGCTCGTTACGCATCCGGGCTTCACCGCCGTCGCCGTCGCCACGCTCGGCCTTGGGATCGGCGCCAGCTCAGCGATCTTCAGCGTCGTCAATGGCGTTCTCCTGCGGCCGTTGCCGTACGAACAGCCCGAGCGTCTGGTCCGCATTTTTGAAACGCCACCCAATCGCCCCGACGAGCTGCACAGTGTGGCGATGCCGACGCTGGCAGACTGGAACGCCCTGGTCCGCCGCTTCGACGCCATCGCCTTGTACGGTCCCACCGGGCTGGATCTCGGCGGCGGCGAGGGGCGGCCGGAGCAACTGTCCGGGGCGATGGTCTCACCGGCGTTCTTCGATGTTCTGCGCATCCGACCGGCACTGGGGCGCTCCTTCGCACCGGAGGAGCAACGGCCCGGCGGACCGCGGGTCGTAGTTCTCTCCGACGGACTGTGGCGGCGGCGTTTCGGCGCAGACCGCGGGGTCATCGGCCGGGCGCTCACCATGAGCGGCGACCCCTTTACGGTCATCGGGGTGATGCCGCCCGGCTTTGGCTATCCGACGGGCGCTGAATTCTGGGCCAGTACCGCCCTCGACGAAGAGTTCGACGAGCGCGGGGCACGCCACTTGAGCGCCATCGGCCGGCTGGCCGCCGGATCGTCGCTCGAGGTCGCCACGGCCGACTTACGAGCCGCCGAGCGCCGCCTCGCAGAGCAGTATCCCGCCAATTACCAGGGCTACGACGTGTTGCTGATGCCGCTGCTGGATCGGATCGTCGGTCCCGTGCGGCCCGCCTTGTTCGTGTTGCTGGCGGCGGTCGGTGTCGTGCTGTTGGTAGCGTGCGCCAATGTCGCGAACCTCGTCCTGGCCCGCGCGGCCGGACGGGTCCGCGAGCTCGCGGTGCGCACCGCCCTCGGAGCCAGCCGTCTACGACTCGCCCGCCAGCTCGCCATCGAGTACCTGGGACTGGGACTCGCCGGCGGTGTCGTTGGGGTCGGCCTCGCGTACTGGGGCATCGAAGCGCTGCGTATCGTGGGCTCCGACCGGATCCCGCGCTGGGACGACGTGGCGATCGACGCTCGCGTCCTCACAGTCGCATTGGCGCTGGCCATTCTGACCGGTCTGGCCATGGGGTTGGTCCCGCTCGTCAAAGCCGCGCGGTCGGACGTCCAGGCGGTGCTGCGGGCGGGCGGTCGCAGCCTGACCGCGGGCATCCACCAGCACCGGGCGTTGAGCGCGTTGGTCGTGGTGCAGACAGCGCTTGCCTTGATGCTGCTCGCGTCCGCGGGGCTGTTGGTTCGCAGCTTCCTGCGGCTGGCCGCCGTCGATCCGGGAGTGCGGACCGCGGACGTGTTGACCTTCCACGTCGGACTCCCACCTGCCAAGACCGGTGATCCTGCCTACGTGACGGCGTTCTATGGTTCGCTGCGGGAGCGGCTGGCCACCATCCCGGGAGTGGCGTCCGTCGCGACCGCGTCTCGCCTGCCGCTTTCCGGCGATGACCACTCGTCGAGCTTCCTCCTGGAAGGGGAGGTGCCGACGCCGGGCCGGCAGCACAGCGCACAAGATCGCGCGGTGAGTCCGGCCTACTTCCGCACTCTGGGCATTCCCGTGCGCGGCCGGGAGTTCAGCGAGACGGACCGGGCAGGCGGACCGCCAGTCGTCATCATCAACCAGACCTTCGCACGACGCTTCTTCCCGGGGACGGATCCGATCGGGCGGCGCTTCAGTCCGAGTCGGGCCGGCGGTGTCCCACGAGAGATTATCGGCGTCGCCGGCGACGCCCGGCAATTCGGCCTCGATCTGGAACCCGAGCCGGAGTACTACCTGCCCCATGCGCAGGATCCCTGGCCGTGGGTGTATGCGGCGGTCCGGAGCACAGTCCCGACGTCGGCCTTGCTGCCCGCCGCTGAACGGGCGGTCTGGTCGCTCGATCCCGACATCCCGGTCACGCTGGTGCGGACGATGGATGAGCTTCGCTCCACGTCGGTCGCTCAACGTCG
>DATFGN010000106.1:0-7938 GCA_035249405.1 Gemmatimonadales bacterium | reverse complement strand
ACCGCGCCAGGGTCGTGAGCAGCACGTAACGCTGCACCTGTTTGGCGAGCGGGTGAATCGTGAGGAGCGGATTGATGCTCTGGAGGTCGGCGCCGGACGCGAACAGAATGGTGGCCCCGCGCCGGGTCGCGCCGGCGACGTCGCCGCAGGAGAGGCACACGACCAGAAACGCGAGTCGCTTCACGCGCTGGATTCTAGCGGGGCCCGACAGGCCGCGCGAGATTGCGACATGCTGCGCATGATCGCGCACCGGGTGCTCGCCGGCTGCGCCGTGGTGGCCGGCGTCGTCACGCTCACCTTTCTGCTGCTGCACGCAGCGCCCGGCGACCCCGCCGAACAGCTCCTCGGGCCGACCGCGACCACGGAGCAGCTTGCCGCGGGGCGCCACGCGCTCGGCCTCGATCGACCCCTCGCGATTCAATATCTGAGCTGGCTGTCTCGATTCGGCCGAGGGGACTGGGGTACGAGTCTCGCCACCGGACGCCCGGCCAGCGCCATGCTCGGCCGTGCCTGGCCGGCCACGGCGCGTCTCGTCCTCGTGTCACTCGTGTTGAGCTACGGTCTTGGACTCCTCGTCGCCGCCGTCCAGGCCGCCCGGCATCGGACCAAGCTCGACACCACGCTGTCGATCGCGAGTGTCACGCTCGTCGCCCTGCCGGGCTTTTGGCTGGGCCTGATGCTCGTCGCGGTCTTCACCTATCTGCTGCGCGTACTGCCGGCGTTTGGTGTCGCAGGCTACGACGTCGACGAGCTGCACGGATGGGCTCGGCTCGTGGACGCCTTACGTCACCTCGCGTTGCCACTCGCGACGCTGACGTTGATCGGGATCGGGGCCGCGGCCCGGTTCGCGCGCGGCGCCATGCTCGACGCCATCGAGCAGCCGTTTATCGTTGCCGCCCGCGCCAAGGGTCTGGGGACCCCGCGCTTGATGCGGCATCACGTGCTGCGCCACGCGCTGATTCCCATTGTCACCTTGCTGGGGTTGTCGTTGCCGGCGCTCTTCTCCGGGGCCGTATTCATCGAGGCGGTGTTCGCCTGGCCCGGCGTCGGGCGGGTTCTGGTCGAAGCGGTCCAGGCTCGGGACTATCCGGTCGTCATGGCTGCCACGGCCGTGAGCGCGACGCTCGTGGTGGTAGGGAATCTCGCCGCCGATCTGGTGGCCGGCCTCGTGGATCCACGCGTGCGTGCTCCTGAAGAGGCGAGCGCGTGACGGCGGCGCTGCGCGACTGGCGCGGACGCGCGGGATTGCTGCTCATCCTTGTGGCGCTGGTCGCCGCCATTGCCGCACCGCTCCTGACGGGTGGCGAACCGGGCACGCTTGGCGACGTTGTGGCCACCCGGTTCCTGCCGCCGTTCGCGCGCGATGTGCACGGCGGCTTTCATCTCCTGGGCACGGATCGCCTTGGGCGCGATGTGTGGACCCGGCTGGCGTACGGCGGCCGCATTTCGCTGGCCGTGGGCTTTCTCTCGGTGCTCTTGTCCGTGGTGCTCGGCACGACGATCGGTGCGGCGGCGGGCTGGTGGCGCGGGTGGCCCGCGGCCGTGCTCACGAGCTTCACCGATTTCGCCCTTGCGTTGCCGCGCGTGGTGCTGCTCCTGCTGCTCGTCGCGCTGTGGCGACCGAATGCGGCGCTCGTCGTCCTGCTCCTGGGGGCGACCGGCTGGATGCCGGTGGCTCGACTCGTCCAGGCCGAGGTCCGCGCACTCGCCGTGCGACCCTTCGTCGAGGGCGCGCACAGCCTGGGAGCGCGATCACGTCGCGTTCTATGGCGACACGTCCTGCCCAACGCTCTCACGCCGGTAATCGTGGCGGCGGCGTTGGGGGTCGGCAACGCGATCCTGCTGGAAGCCGGTCTCTCGTATCTGGGGCTGGGCGTCCAGCCGCCAACACCGTCCTGGGGCAACATGATCGCCTCCGGCCGGGACACGCTCATCAACGCGCCATGGGTCGCGACGGCACCGGGCGTCATGCTCGTGGTGGTGGTTGTGGGCTGCACCCTGCTCGGCGACGCCCTGCGCGATGCCATGGGCCGCCGCTCGACGGCCGCGCTGTAGCTACGTAGCGGCGACGCGCGTCAAGACGTCCGTTGGGATCTCGTGTCCGCCTTCGAACTGCTCGACGCGGTAGCTGATGCCGTGCGCGCGTAACCGTGCTTCATCACGCGCCAACACCTTGGGTGTGATGTACTGGTCGGCCGAACCGGCAACGAGCAGCAAGGCGGTCTCGGCCCAACGCGGGTGCGCGGCCGCCAGATCGAGATCTGGCGGCACCTCCCCACCCCAGAGGATCAAGCGATCGGCGCGCGCCGTGCCCAGAACGAGCCACCGAGCGGCGGTGGCCGTCCCCTGGGAAAACCCCAGCACCACGACGCGCTGCGCGGTTTCGGCGCCGACAGCGACGTACAGCGCGTCGAGATACCGCACGTAGTCAGCGATCTCCATGAGCCGGTCTTCTCGCGTCATCCAGCTCGCCCCGATCTTCTCTGAGCCTCCCGCCTCGAGGTAGAAGCGCGACAACGCCTCCGGAGCCACAATCAGTCGCGTGCCCTCGTCGATGGCGGCGAACTGGCGGATGAAGCGCGCGGCCAGCTGCCCGTACCCATGCAGCACAAACCAGATTTCGGCAGGCGCCGCCTCGTTTCCCAAGGTGAGGTAGCGGGCCGTGCGCGGTACGCTGAGACGATGCTCGGGCACTAGCGGCGCACTACCACGGTGACGATCTCGTGCGGCTCGGCGACGAAACGAACTACCCGGCCGCCGTCCTCGAGTACCACAGGCATGGCGTCGCGCTCATCGAGCCGCGCTCGATACGCCGCCCGCGCGGCGTCGCTGAGACGCCATGCACCCGCCCGACGCTCGTCGCCGGGGTTGTAGCAGCGGAGCACGATTTCCTCGCCGCGGCCGCTCTGCGCCGGTTTCAACGCCGAGAAGACGAGTCCAGCACCCTCGAGCGTGATCCCGCCAGTCGGCACGACCAAGTCGACCGCGTCGCGAATCCAGACCCCGCGCATCGGCGCAAACACGCTCTCCCACAGCGCCGGCAGAGAATCGTCGGGACCATATGGCACCAGCGCCAGCTCGACGCGGGACGTTCCGGGACACTGGGCGTCGGGAATCGGCGTCGGCCAGGCCGCATGTCCGGGCCGGGTGGGCAGGTCGTCGCGCGAGAGCGTGCCGATGCTGCGCAGCAACGTTACGAGCACGTCCCCGGTTGCCGTCTGCTCATATTCGAAGCATCCCGGGGTGAGGATGGCCAGGCCGCGTGCCCCATCCGAGTGCGCCACGTAACGATGCGCCGGCGCGGTCCGGACCGGGGCTTCGAGACCGGACGGATCGACTGGGATCGTCACCGGGTCACGCCGTTCCTCGCCGAACTGGACGCCGGCCTGGACCGATCCCGGGGATCCCATCGGGATTCTCGCTCGGAGGCGGTGGTTCGTCCCTTCGTTGTCGATATCCAGGATGCAGCGCACGGCCGGGCTGTCCGCTTGCAGGAGCACAGTCAGTGACAATCCTACCCGGCCGCGCTTACCGGCGCGCATGCTCCATCGCGCCTCGATCGCCGCGACCAATGGCCCCGCCGCTCGGCGCCGCACGCGAATCGGGCCTTCGCTGCGGATCACCCGATCTCGCTGGGGCGGGCAATACGTGTAGGCGTCTCCCGCATCTCCGCCGTCTTCGAGGTGCAGCACGTCGAGCCAACGGCCGCCGGTGCGCCGGTCGTACAACATGAGGGAGCCGGTGGGATCGATCGTGACGACCACGTACCGGTTGACGATCGAGCGTCCCTGCACTTCGGCCGTTTCGGCCCGAGCCGGGGCCGACGGAGCGCCCAGGTTCAGCGTGGCCACACCAAAGCCGGGCACCATGGGCACTCGCAGCGCCACCCGGACGCGATCCACACGGTCCAGATCCGGATAGTGGCGCGGGGCGTCGAGACGTTCCAGGCCCGGGCGGCGATCGAGGATCTGCAGCGGCGCGATATAGCCGTCACGCTGACGCAGCGAAAACGCGTGCGTGGCGCCGGCCCCGTGTCGCGGCTGCTGCCCTCCGGGTGGACCGACGAGTACGTCGTCACGGAAAAACGTGAGATCGGTGACGATTACTCCGTCGCGCGCATACGGCGTCGGATTCCACACGACCAGCGTTGGCACCTGTCCTTCGGGAAGCTCGCGGGCACGGTCCGGATCGTGGCGGACGAGGTCGAAGGCCGCCTCGTGCACCACGGCGTCCGCATACGCGCGCGCCGAGTCGAGCCGCTGCTCCGCTTCCCGGCTCACGATGTCGCTGGTCGTCCCGCAGATCGTGTCGTGGAATTGGCATTGGACCAGGCGACGCCACGCCAGCTCGAGCTGCGCGCGATAGTCCCGTCCGCCACCCCAGCGCACCAGCGCCGCGAGTGGCTCGGCCGTCCGCTCGAGCCACAGCTCGACCGCCGCTGCCCGGCGTTTGAGGGGTAACCGGGTGCCGTGCACACCCTGCAGCGACCACGTGTACCCGGGTGACGATCGCAGCGCGCCCTCGAGCAACGGCGCCGAGCGGAACTCCTCGGCTGCCGACTCGAAGAATTCGTCGAGGCGGGAGACGCGGACGATGTTGGGGCGCTCGAGCTCGGCCAGGAGGTCGCGCAACCGGCTCACATCCGCCGGTGCCGCATGGTGATCGGCGCCGATGAACACCGGTATGGAACGACCCGCCGCCCGGCCGACCAGCTGCCCGCGCACCCAGGCCCAGGCTTCCGCCAACTGGTCCGAGTCCGCCTGGAGCGCCGCGCCGATTTCATATCCCGCCGGGGGGAGGTGCCAGAGGCGGACCAGGGCGCCGCTCGGACTCCGCCAGCGATAGCGGTCGCCTTCCTGACCCGTCACGCCACCCAGCCCGCGCCAAATGACGCCGGAACCCAGTCCGGCCCCCCGCGCCAGCTCCGGCCAGCAGGCCGGATGACCGAACGCATCGGGTGAATAAAGCACGCCCAACCGGCCGCCCCACCGCTCCGCGTCCGCGGCCCCCAACAACAGGTTCCGCACCAAGGATTCTCCGGAGGGGATCAGCTCGTCGGTCAGGACGTACCAGGGTCCCACCTGCAGCCGGCCGCCGCGCGCCAGGTTCCGCACGGTATCGACCCGGTCCGGCCGGGCATGGAGATAGTCTTCGAGCAAGACCGTCTGACCGTCGAGCAGAAAACTGCGAAACCCGGCATCCGCGGACAGCCGGTCGAGCAGGTCGTCCATCATGGTGACGAGACGCGCGTGAAACGCGGCGCGCGGCAGATACCACTCGCGATCCCAGTGCGTGTGCGGGATAAGATGAAAGGTCAGGGTCGCCATGCGGCTCAGGGCACGACTGCGAGCTGATCCAGGTCTCGGATGTCGGCGAGGTGGACGTGGGCCACCCGCCGCCCGCGCGCGATCAGGGCCCGGATGTCACCCGTCGCCTGCGCGCGCTCCAAACGAGCGAAGCTCGTGCCCATGCCGGGAATGTCGATATCCTGGGCAGGGTCGGCGGTGATGATGAGGAACAGTCCCGTGTTGGGTCCCCCTTTGTGCAGCTGACCGGTCGAATGGAGATAGCGGGGACCGAACCCGACCGTCGTCACCACCCCGAGCGCGCGACCCCAGGCCGTGCGCACGCGTTGCAGCGCGGCCTCCACCGCCGGGCGCGGCGGCAGGTAGGCGAGCAGCGCGAAGTAATCCCCGCGACGCGCGGCGTTGCGCAATGCGGCGGGCGTGAGAGTGACCGGTGCGTGCTTCGCTGCCGCGTGAGGATTCGCGAGCTCTGCCCGCGCCAGCACTTTCGCCTCCTCGACATTCGGCTGATCGAACGCATTGACGCCAAGCCGTTCGCCCAATTCCCATGTGGCGTACTCCCAGCGGAGGAATTCGCGTCCCAGATCGAGCGGGTCGGCGGAGAATTCACGCATGATCTGCACATCGTCGCCGGACGCTGCGTCGGCATCGACGAGCGGCACGATGCCTTTCTCGTCTTTCCCCGAGCTTTCCGCGACCAGCTGCTCGACCCATGCGGCAAGGGACGCCACGGATGGCGGCGGATGCAATGCGAGTTTGTCGCGACCTGCGGCCGACCGGGCGGCGATTTCCTTCCCCAATGCGCGGGCGGCAGCGATATCGATCTGGTCCGCTCGCTCGAGCAGCGTGTGTCCTTCGATACCGGCAAGCGCCGCGGGCAGCATCCCGACAACGGTCAGGGCGGCATAGCGACCGCCGACATCGACGGGGTGCGGAAACACGGCGCGAAATCCCTGCTCTCGGGCGAGCCGCTCGAGGGCACTGCCGGGATCGGTCACGGCGACGAACTGGTCGCGACGCGCGCGTGCGGCGAAGTACTGATAGGCGGCGAGCGTCTCGACGGTCGAGCCGGACTTGCTGACGATGAGAAACAGGGTGCGCTCGAGCGGGTGACTCCGCTCGGCGTCGAGGACGGCGGCCGGGTCGGTGCTGTCCAGCACGGCCAGGTTCGTGGCGCGAAAACTCTGCGCCAGCACCCAGGGCGCCAGGCTCGAGCCCCCCATGCCGCACACCAGCGCGCGATCGAGCCCGTCCGCCCGCACGGCCGCGGCGAACCGGGTCCACTGAGGCCAATGCTGCAAGGAGTTTGCTGCCGCCCCGGTCCAGCCAAGTCGGTCGTGCATCGCGCAGCAAATTAACGCGCTCTCGCCCGCTCGGCGGCTTCTCACTACTTTTGCGCCAGCGTGATCACCACGGGCACTCGTTTCGCTCGCATTTATGTCGCGGCCGCCGGGAGCCTGCTCGGGGGTCTCGTCCTCCTCTACATCCTCCACCCGCTGCCACCGGCACTGGTGTCGGGGGGTGGCTGGACCCTGACCTCGCTGATCCGGGTTGGGGGCGTGTTCGCCGCCTGGCGGGCCAGCCAGGACGAACGGCGACGCCGGGCATGGGGTTGGCTCGCGGTGGCGAGCGTGATCGATCTCGCCGCCCAGCTGTATTGGGACGTGGCGAGGCTGAACGGGGCCCCGCCGCTCACCATGTCGCTGGCCGACATCGGATTCCTGGCCGTTTACCCGATGCTCTTCCTCGCGGCGTGGAATTTCCTGGCCGAGCAGCCGCGCTTCCATTTTTCCGCCGAAATTGTCCTCGACGCGACTCTGCTCACGCTCACCGCCGTCGCCTGGGCGTACGAGCTGGGAATCGAGCCCGCGGCGCTCGAGGCGACCGGGCCGGCGCTCATCGGCAGCATTGCGTATACGACGGGCGGTCTGGCGCTGATCTGGCTCATCGGGTTGCTGCTGCTACGCCCCAACCGTTTCCCCTCGGGTGGGGAGGGCATCGCGGTCATCGGCCTCGTCGTCTACGCACTCTCGGACCTGCTCTTCGGCACGGTCGTGCTCCCGCGCAGCCCGCCGTCTCCGCAGGGTCTCGATCTGGGTTGGGCTTTCGCAAACACCTTGCTCGGCATGGCCGGTGCCCTGGCCGCGGCGCGTACGGAGATCAAGCCGGCGGCGCGCCAGGCGAAAGGCAGCGTCGCGCCACGGCTCGTCGCCGTGCTGGTCGGGCTCGCCGGCCTCATTGCCCTGTTCGTCCGCCGCCTCACGGCGAATCAGGTCGGCTTCGAACACGTGCTCCTGCCCATTGCCGGCGGTGCGGTCATCGCCGCGCGCATCGTCTACTCGCTGTTCGCCGATCGCCGCTACGAGAATGCCCTCGAGCGCGAAGTGGAGCGCCAGACGGAAACGCTCCTCACCTCGCTTACGGCCGCCGCCTCGGCCGAGCGCAACCTGCGCCAGATCGTCGAGGCGTCACCCGACCCGATCGTGCTGTTGAATCGCGAAGGCCGCGTACTGGAGTTTTCCGCCGACGCGCCGCCATTGCCGGGTGCACAGCCGATCCCCGGTCGCTCCATGTACGATGCGTTCGAGCCCGATGCGGTGCCGATCGTGCGGCAGCATCTGGAAGCGGCGTT
>DATFGN010000105.1:0-2258 GCA_035249405.1 Gemmatimonadales bacterium | reverse complement strand
GAGCCACGGCGCTCCGATCACCTGAAACGCGAGCGGGGTTCCCCGTCCCACCGACAGGTTGGTGCCCTCGAACAGGCAGATCCCAGGGTAATGAAAGGCGCTCTCCAGGCTCGGCATGTTGGGCGACGGCTTGATCCAGGGCAGTCCCGTGGAATCGAAGGCGAGGCGTCGTACCCAGCCACTGGCGGGGACGATCGTCAGCGTGGCGTGCAAGGCCAGCTGGTCATTCGCCATGCGGGCCAGCTCACCGAGGGTCATCCCGTGGCGCATCGCGACCGGCAGGAATCCGACCAGCTCCGAATCCGGATTGCCGACCTCCCCTCGGGTATTACCCTGCACCAACGTGCCCCCGATCGGGTCGGGCCGGTCGAGAATGACGACGGGCAGCCCGCGGGCGCTGGCCTGGCGCATGAGGGACGCCGTGGTCGCGATGTAGGTGTAGTAGCGAGCGCCGATGTCTTGCAGATCGACGAGCAGGACGTCGATGGAATCGAGTGCACGCGCCGCTGCTTCCCGCGATCCACCATAGAGGCTGTAGATTGGGACGTGGGTCGCCGAATCGAAGGCGTCGGGCAGGCCGGGACGATCCTCGAGACCGCGAAAGCCATGCTCGGGTGAAAACAGCGCCGTCAGCTGCAAACCACTGGCGATCAGCACATCGGCATCCCGGCGCCCCTGGTGATCGACCCCGGTCTGGTTCGTGAGCAATCCGAGTCGTTTGGCGCGGACCAGGTGGACCGAGTCCGAGACGAGGACTTCGATGCCCGGTCGGACCTGAGCCTGAGCCGGGCCGGAACAGCCGATCATCCCTAACAGCCAGAGACCATGCGCTCGCATACGCTCCTACTGTTCGTCGTGATTGCCGGTTGCACGCCGGCCACGTACCGGCCGACCACGGAACCGCTGGGCACGCAGCCGTCCACCGATTCGTTACTGGCGTCGCTCACGGTGCGCCAGAAGATCGGTCAGCTGATCGTCCCCTGGCTCTCCGGTGCCTACACCGCGCTGGACGACTCGGTCTTCGTCGAGGCCACGCGCTGGGTCGATTCCCTCCAGGTCGGTGGCATCATCATCTCGGTCGGCTCCCCGCTCGACATTGCGGCGAAGCTCAACACCCTGCAAGCGCGCTCGCGACTGCCACTCCTGATCTCGGCCGATCTCGAATGGGGCGCCGCGATGCGTATCGTGGGCGCGACGGCGTTCCCCCAGGTCATGGCCGCGGGCGCGACCGGCCGGCCGGAAGATGCCTACACGATCGGCAGCGCCGCGGCGATCGAGGGCCGTGCCGTTGGGATCCACGTCAACTTCGCACCGGATGCCGATCTCAACAACAATCCCCTGAACCCCGTCATCAACACGCGCTCGTTCGGGGAAGATCCCAAGGCCGTGGGACGGCTGGTGAGCGCCTACATCCGCGGCCTGCATGACAACGGCATGCTGTCGACCCTGAAGCACTTTCCCGGCCATGGGGATACCGATGTCGACTCCCATCTCGGGTTGCCCGTGATTTCCGCGGACTACGCCCGGCTCGATACGCTCGAGCTGGTGCCGTTTCGCACCGGGATCGACGCTGGCGCCGACATCGTGATGAGCGCCCACATCGCGTTCCCCGCATTCACGAGCTCGGACGAGCCGGGCACCCTGTCGGCGGCGGTGCTCACCGGCCTGCTGCGCGACTCGTTGCGGTTTCGCGGCCTCGTGGTCACCGATGCGCTCACGATGGGCGCCATCGTCGCCAAGTACGGCGCCGGAGAAGCGACCGTGCGGGCGTTCCTCGCCGGATCGGATCTGCTGCTGATGCCGGCCAATCCGGATTCGGCGCTCGAGGCGATGACGGCCGCCGTGGCGAACGGCCGCGTCAGCATGGAGCGGCTCGATACGTCGGTCCGGCGGATGCTCGAGATCAAGCGACGCCTGGGTTTGTATGCGCGGCGCACGGTTTCCCTGGATCGTATCATGGCGACCGTCGGCGCGCGCCGGTTCCAACAGGAAGCGCAGGATCTCGCCGTGCGGGCGCTCACATTGGTCCGCGACACCGCAGGCACACTTGCTCGGCTGCGCGCGACACGCACCAGGATCGCGCTGATCGCGTACGCCGACGAGGGCAACGGCTCGGTCGGGCAACAGCTGGCAGAGATTCTCCGCGTCAATGGCGATACGGTCGACTACTTCCGACTGTGGCCGATGTCCGGACCGTTTTCGTATGACTCCGCGCGCACGGTCATCGACCGGAATCCCATCACGCTCTTCGCGGCGAA
>DATFGN010000104.1:0-3592 GCA_035249405.1 Gemmatimonadales bacterium | reverse complement strand
CGTGTGATCATTGGATCGTCCCCACGGCAGGCGAGGAAGTTCGGGCCGAGAAAGTCCTCGTCTCCCAGATCGTAGTCCCGGAAGTCCACGTAGTCCGGATAGATCTTCCCGACCACGTATCCGGCGCGGGCAAACAGCTCGTAGAAATCCTTGAGCAGGAACCGGGTCAGCACATTGACGCGCCCGTACTCGAACTGCACGAAGCGCAGGCGTCGCTCGCTGAGCACGTCGCCCAGACCACGCAGGACGAGATGCTCCGCGCCTTCCACGTCGAGCTTCAACACGTCGACGTCCCGGACCCCCTCCCGAGCCAGAAATTCATCCCCGCGCATGACCGGGGCGTCGATCCGCTCGCCTTCCCACCCGTGGGGGTAGTCGGTAAACGTGGAGTGCGCCGTTGCCGCGGGGTTGTAGCGGACCGTCATTGTCCCCGTGTGATCCGCGAGGCCCAGAGCGAAGGGCTTGATGCGGGGAACCGACGCGGTGCGCTCGCGCAGGGTCGCGGCGGTGCGGGGAACGATCTCCAGAGCGTAGATGGTCGCGGCTGGGAACGCGGCGGCGGCGAGCAGCGACCAATCACCCACGTTGGCGCCGACATCGAGCACCGTCCGCACCGGCTCCGAGCTGAGTGCCGTCAGCAGCCACCGCTCACCATTCTTGTGCGGCTTGTAGCTCGCGTTTCCGTACCACTTGAGATACTGGCGCGCGAGCCGCGCGACCGTGCGGAAGAAGGGATTGGCCCGTACGCGGCGGGTGGGGCGTCGCACCTACACCGGCCGTGCGGCTTCGAAGATCATCGTCGCCCAGCACCAGCGGCTGCCGCGTCGCTCGAGGCGGATGTGTCCCGCGGCCGCGAGCTGCTCGATCAACGGCATATGCCCCGCCAGCGTCTCACTGAGCGGGTACCACTGTTCTTCGAGTTGCTGGACGGTGCGGAACCGCTCGCGCGCGCGGTTAAGAATGGTCTCCTCGCGGGACAAGGTGAGCACGGGGAACACCATGCGCCCTTCGGGTTCGAGGTGGGCGCCGGCCTGGTCGAGGATCTCGAGGATCCAGCGCGCGCCGTCGGGCCCAGCATCGCTCGGCACGTCGTTCGGGTACCATCCCGACAGGCGGTCCAGCGGCTCGGCCACGCCGGCGACGTCGTCGACGATCAAGTCGAACCGACGTCCCACCCAGGGCTCGAACAGGCTGCCGGATCGGCACTCGACCGCTACCCGATTCCGCTCGGCATTGTGCTGCGTGAGCTGCACCGCGGCTTCGCTCAGGTCGGAAGCAGACACGGCCGCCGCTCGACCAAACACCCGCGCCAGCACCACTGCCACCACGCCGGATCCGCATCCCAGGTCCAGGGTCGTCCGCGGCGGCTGCACCGACACGCGCCGCGCCGCCCGCAGCAGCAGCACCGTGGTCGACGTGGGGTGAAAGACATTCGGTGCGGTGGCGATCGTGATGGGCTCCACGTCGCCCAGCTTGCGATCCCGATACGCGTACTCGGCGGTTCCCGATTCGGTCATCGCTGGCTCAACACAAAACGCCCGCTCCGACTGTGGGAGCGGGCGTAGAATCGAAATGTTCGTCGCTCGCGCGTATAGCGCCCCCTATGGTGTCACGCGGTCAACCATGCACAGGAGTGCTCGTGCGCGAGCGCTCGGACGATGCACGCCGCCAGTATATCCCGCGCCGTGATGACGTCAAGGTAGCGCTAGGCGACCCCGACGGGCGTGACCGCCGCCGTATCCTGCTCGCCCGTGCGAATGCGGTAGACCTTTTCGACGGGCATCACGAAGACCTTTCCGTCCCCGACTTCACCGGTGCGGGCCGCAGTCATGATCGCCTTGACCGTGCGCTCCACAAAATTGTCTGAGACGCCGATCTCGAAACGGGCCTTTTCGGTCAGTTCGACCTTCACCGTCGTGCCACGGTAGGTCTCGACCCGGTCCAGCTCGCCGCCGTGACCCTGCACGCGACTCAGCGACAAGCCCTGCACCTTCTCCCGGTACAGCGCCTCGAGCACGTCGTTCACCTTGTCGGGCCGGACAATCGCCACGATCAGTTTCATACTTTCGCCTCCTCAACCTCGTCCTCGTGCAGAACCAGAATCGCGCCTTCTCCCGTGGTGTACGCCTCTTCTCCGTGCTGGGTGGGATCCATCCCCACGGCTTCCTCCTGCTTGGTAGCCCGGAGCGGGGTCAGGGCTCCGACGATCTTCAGCAGCGCGAAGGTGGCGATAAAACTGTAGGCGCCGGCCGCCAGCACGCTGATGAGCTGCACGACGATCTGGTGGCCATTCCCGGCGATCAATCCATCCTGCACGCCGTTCCACGCCTTGACGGCGAACACGCCGGTCAGGATCGCGCCGGTGGCGCCGCCGACGCCGTGTGCGGCGAACACGTCCAGCGACTCGTCAACCCGCGTCCTGGCCCGCCACAGGATCACGTAATAGCTCGGGAACGCGCCGATCGCGCCCATCACGAGCGCCCAGATCGGGGGCACGAAGCCTGACGCCGGCGTGATGACCACGAGGCCCACGACGATCCCTGAGGCTACGCCGATGGCCGTGACCTTTCCCGTGCGCATCAGATCAAGCAGCGACCAGACCACGGCGCAGGCACCCGGCGCCAGAAACGTGTTGGTGAACGCCAGGGCCGCGAGCCCGTTGGACGCGAGGGCGCTGCCCCCGTTGAATCCGAACCAGCCGAACCACAGGATGCCGGCACCCAGCAGCGTGTAGGGAACGTTGCCGGGGAGAAACGCCTGACGTCCGTAGTTGGTGCGGTTGCCCAGGACGAGTGCCGCGGCGAGCGCCGCCAGGCCGGCGTTGACATGGACGACCGTGCCGCCGGCGTAGTCCAGCGCCCCGAGCTTGCCTAGCCAGCCACCACCCCACACCCAGTGAGCGATCGGTCCATAGATCACGAGCACCCACAGGGTGATGAACAACAGGTAGGCCTTGATGCGCATCCGCGAAACGATGGCCCCCGACACGAGGGCCGTGGTGATGATGGCGAACGTCGCCTGGAACGCCATGTAGATCACGTGCGCGATGCTCGGGCCCAGGGGCTGGCTGGTGGTGAGGTCCACGCCCCTGAGAAACGCCCAGCGCAGGTCGCCGATGATGGCGTTGCCCGGGCTGAAGGACAGGGAGTAGCCGAGCAGCGCCCACGCGACCAGGCAGTAGGCGAGCGTGGCGAAGCTCATGAGGATCGTATTGAGTACGTTCTTGGTCCCGACCATCCCACCGTAGAAGAATCCGAGCGCCGGCGTCATCAGGAGCACGAGCGCCGTGGATGTCATCATCCAGGCCAGATCGGCTCCGTTCAGCGGTGCGGTGGGTGGCACGGGGTATCTCCCTCCTTAGTCGGTCAGGGACTCGGTGGCAGAAGTTTCAGTCATCGTGCTCTCGTGTGGCTCGACGGTGGCCGTCGTCTCTGCGGGTTGCGGGACGAGGGCCTGACTCGGTCGCACGGCGCGGAATCGCACCACGAACGCGGGCCATGCCTGGAGCATCGCCGCGGCGCGCGTGCTGCGGGTACGGTCTTGGTGCTGGATGATGAGGCTCAGCAATTCTACCTCCTCCTCCTCGTTCAGT
>DATFGN010000103.1:0-16995 GCA_035249405.1 Gemmatimonadales bacterium | reverse complement strand
CGCCGCGCCGGCTGAATGCCGCGCTCATCGCGTCCTTCGGCCTCCTGGCGCTGATCATCGCAGCGGTCGGGATTGCCAGCGTACTGGCGTTCTCGGTGAGCGCCCGCACCATCGAGATCGGTATCCGCATGAGCCTGGGAGCCGACCCGAGTCGAGTGCTGCGAATGGTGTTGCGGGAGGGGGGCGTGTTACTGGCGGCGGGCCTCGTGCTCGGCATTGCCGGCGCCTTCCTTAGCACACGGGTCATTCAGGGATTGCTGTTTGGTGTCGCGCCGCACGACCCGGTCACGTTCGTCGGTGTGGCCGCGATGATGACCGCGATCGGAATCGTGGCCTGCTGGATCCCGGCGCACCGGGCGGCGCGGATCGACCCGGCGATCACGATGCGTGCATAGCCCGGAGCACACATGACCCGCTCGACGAACGCCAAAATTGCCGGCTTCACGTTCCTCTTCTATATCGCGGCCGGCATCACCACGCTGGCGCTATCCAGCCGGGCGATCGGCACCGGGGACATCGCGGCCAAGCTCGCGAGCATCGCTCAGCATGTGACCGCGATGCGCGTCCTCGTCGTGCTCTACCTGCTCCTGTCCTTCGCGCCCCTGGTGCTGGCCGTGACGCTCTACGCGCTCACGCGCGATCAGGATCCCGATCTCGCCCGGTTGGGCATGATTTGTCGCGTCCTCGAAGGCATTGCCGACAGCATTCCGGCGACGCTGGGGCTGCTGTGGCTCGCGACTGCCACCGACGCGAAGGCACTCGACACCGACGCCGTGCACGCGCTCGGCGCGTTCCAGCTGAGACCGGGCGAGGGGACGAGCGCCATGTTCTTTGCCGTGGGCAGCACGCTCTTCTCCTGGCTCCTGCTCCGCGGCCGGATGATTCCCGTCGCCCTGGGCCGGCTCGGCGTGGGCGCGTCGGTCCTGCTCGTCGTGATTCTCCCCTTGCAGCTCGCGGCATTGGTCGGCGGCCCGGAGAACTGGCTCGGCCCAGTCACCTGGCTCATGTGGCTCCCCATGCTGGTGTTCGAGGTGACACTCGCGCTGTGGCTGATTCTCAAAGGAGCCGCCAAACCAATCAATCCACCCGTCTCGGAAGACTGATCCGTGCCACTGGCCTACGCCGTACACATCTTCGCCGGTAGTCTGGGACTCATTGCGGGCTTCGTCGCGCTGTCCGTAGCGAAGGGCGCCACACTGCATCGCAAGAGCGGGATGGCGTTCGTGGTCGCGATACTTACGACCAGCTGCTTTGGGATACTGATCTCGACCGTGCGGGGCGTAGCGCCGGCGGTCAATATCCCCGCGGGGCTCCTGACCGCCTACCTGGTGATTACCTCGTTGCGCACGCTGCGGCCGCTGGCGGCCGGCTCACGGTGGCTCGATGTCAGTCTGATGCTGGTGGCGCTCGTCGTCTGCGTGGTCGACCTCACCTTCCTGCTGCAGGCGCTCGCCAATGGTGGCCAGCGCAACGGGATGCCAGCATTCCCGTTTGTCATGTTTGGGTTGGTGGGATTCCTGGCGACGGTCGGGGATGTGCGGATGCTGCGGTCGGGGGCGCTCGTGGGCGCGTCCCGATTGGCCCGTCATCTATGGCGCATGTGCTTCGCGCTGTTCATCGCCGCGCTGTCGTTCTTCATCGGCCAGGCCAAGGTCATTCCCGAGCCGATCCGTATCCTGCCGCTGCTCGCGCTGCCCGTGGTCACCGTCCTCGTGGCCATGTTCTACTGGCTGTGGCGCATCCGGGTGCGACGGTCCCTGCGGGGCATCCTTGTCGTCAGCGTCCCTGAGACGGCTTGACGATCCGGACTGCCGACAACCGCCCGCCTCTAAGGGACGCGCTTCGAGACGCCTACCGGCTCAACGACTCGAGTCCGGGCAGTGGGTCGCGCGATCGCGCGGTACACCGCCTCGCGCAGCGCCTTCTCACGCGGATCGTTCTCCAGATAGAAGTCCAGCTTGTTCATCACATACGCATAGCCGAGCCGCGCGTCGGGATCGGCGAACGCGAACGACCCTCCCGCGCCGGGTGCACCGAAGGCGCGTGGGCTCGAGCCGAAGGTGACCTCGGGCCCGGGCCGCAGGAAGCCCAGCGAGAAATAGCTCGGCACTCCCAATACCACGTCCACCGTCCCCTTCATCACGGCTGGAGCCGTGAGCCGGCTGAATGTCTCCGCGGTAATGCCGAGTTCGGCACCGCCCTCAGCAAAGCAGGAATAGGCCCGCGCGATCGCACGCGCCGTCCCCACACCGTTGCCAGCGGGGACCTCGGCCTCGAGGTACAAGCGATCGTTCGGGTCCGCGCCCAAGCCCACGAACGAGCGGCGCAGCAAGGAGCCCGGACGGATCATCTTCATGGTGATCGCGGGTGGCGTGTAGCGCAGCGCCAGCAAGCCACGCCACCTGGACAGCGTCTTGATAGTCGCAACGCGGGCGGCGGGAATCCCCCGCGGCAGACCGATGTAGAACTCGAGATCGAGCGGCACGGCGATCTCTTCCTCGAAGAAGCGCCCCAGCGTGCGATGCGCCGGGTCCACTCGCCGGATGATCTCCTGCATGTACAGCCCGATCGTCATCGTGTGATAGCCATGACGCGTGCCTGGCGGCCAGGCGGGTTGCTGGCGCGCGAGCAGGCGCGCCACGTAATCCAGGTCGTGCAGCTTCTCGAGCGTGAGCTGCTCGTCGAGCAGCACGAGCCCGGCCTCGTGGCCGAGCAGCTGGCGCACGGTCACCTGGCCCTTGCCGTGCTCGGCGAATTCGGGCCAGAAGGACGCCACGGTCGCGTCGTAGTCGAGCCAGCCGCGCGCGTTGGCCACCGCCAGCGTCATCGCCGCGAGGCCTTTCGTGGTGGACATGACCACGACCATGGTGTCTTCGTGCCACGGTGTGTCGCCTTCGGGCGTCCGGTAGCCGCCCCAGAGATCGACGACCTTCTCGCCGCGCCAGTACGCCGCGACGGCGGCGCCGATGTCGCCGCGCTCGGCAAAGTTGCGCTCGAACTCGGCGCGCACCGCTTCGAAGCCGGGCGCCACCATGCCATAGATCGGTGTTGTCGTTGGTGTCGTTTTCATGGGATGGACCTTTGCGCTGCGATGCTTGGACGCCGCAGGATGGCGACAGCCAGGACCCCGATCCAGAGCATGTAGACGCCGATGTTGATGCGCTCCCACACGCCGATCAACGGCGTGGGCAGATTCGCCTCCATCTGGGGAGAGTCCATGCTGGTCAGCACGCCAAACGCGAGCAGGATCACGACCGTGGCAATGGAATAGATGCGGAACCGCCTGCCGAACGCCGCCGCGGCGAACCCGATCGTCAGCAGCACCAGGACGCCCCACGCGACCGTCCACACGATATGGAGAGTATCGGTCAAGGTCCCCCCACCCGCAGCCAGGACCTCGCGTTGATGCATTGGGGGCCAGAGGAAGCCGAGGACGGTGTTGACCACGATCAGTGAGCCCACCACGCGCATTGGCCGGTTCCCCCGAGCCGTTGCCCAGACGCCGCATCCAAACGCGATGGCGAGGACAGCATACACGACGCCCAGCGCTACCCACATCGGGCGCGTCGGCGCGTCGATGGCGGACAACTCGCTCACCACCCGCGCGGCCAGGCTGTATCCCTCCCACTGCAACGGGACGACGACGTTCATGGCGGCGTAGAACAACGCCGAGAAAACGCCGCAGCCGAGCAGGACCTGTTGGAGCGTCGTGAGACCGACGGACTCTGACTGCATTGCCGTGGGCTTTGTCAAGGCCGTGGCCGCTCCGTGCGCGGTCATGATCCCTCCTAGGGGTGACGCGAGGAGCCTAGCGGGAAGCGGGTGATGGGAGCGTGAGACGTTGGTGAAGAGAATCAGGTTGAGGGGTCACGCAATACCGGCTCAAGGGTCTTCCAGACCCGGTCCGCCACGATGCGCGCACCAGCTGCGGTCGGATGAATCGCGTCCGCCTGGTTGAGGTCTGCGTGCCCCGCCACCCCCTCGAGCAGGAACGGAATCAGCACCGCGTCGTTGTCGCGTGCCAGATCACGGAATAGATCACGGAATTCCCGCGTGTAGCGGCGCCCGAGGTTGGGCGGCGCTTCCATCCCGGCCACCACCACGCGCACACCGGGATGGCGCGCACGGGTCCGGTTGATGATCTCCTGGAGGTTTCGCTTGGCCGCTGCGAGATCCTGGCCACGCAGTGCGTCGTTGGCGCCGAGCTCGAGCAACAGCACGGCGATGGGCTGCTGGAGCAGCCAATCGATGCGGCGCAGGCCGGCGGCGGCCGTCTCGCCGCTCACCCCGGCATTGACGACCCGGAACGCGAGGCCCGCCGAGTCGACCTTGCGCTGCAGCAAGGCGGGAAACGCTTCCTCCGGTGCCAGTCCCAATCCGGCCGTGAGACTGGTCCCGAAGCACAACACCACGGGCCGGGCGTCGGCGGCCGGTGTGGCCGACGTCGTGTCCCGCGACTGACGGGCTGGCGACGCGTCGCCATCGCGTCGCGTGCCACAGGCCGCGCCGAGCCAGGCCAGCATCGCGCCCACTATTATTCGCCGCATGATGATCGAAGCCCGTGACTTGGAGCAGACGTACCTGAGCGGCGGCCGGCCGCTCACCGTGCTGCGGCAAATTAACGTGGCGATCGCCCCGCGAGAGTTCGTGGCGGTGATGGGCCCTTCGGGGAGCGGAAAGACCACCCTGCTCGGTCTCCTCGCCGGGCTCGACCGCCCGTCACGCGGGATTGTCCGCCTCGACGGGGAGGATCTGGGCAGTCTCTCCGAAGATGCCCGCGCCCGGCTGCGCGCCGAGAAGGTGGGCTTCGTATTCCAGACGTTCCAGCTGATGCCCACGCTCACGGCGATCGAGAACGTCCTGGTCCCGCTCGAGCTGCGGGGCGGGGCCAACAGCGCGGCGGCCGAGGCGCGGGCGCGACATCTGCTCGAGCGCGTCGGGCTCGGCCTTCGGTTGGATCATTACCCGGCACAACTGTCCGGCGGCGAGCAGCAGCGCGTCGGGGTGGCGCGCGCATTCGCCGCCGAGCCCAAGGTGCTGCTTGCCGACGAGCCCACCGGCAGCCTCGACGCCGACACCGGCCGCGCCGTCATCGATCTGCTGGTCGAGCTGAACCGTGACGCGGGCACCACGCTCGTGCTCGTGACCCACGATCCCGCCCTCGCCGCGCGCGCGGGGCGGGTGATCCGGCTCGCCGGCGGAGCCATCGTTGCCGACACCAGATCGGTGGGGCCGTGAGGCTGCCCTTCGTGCTCTCGCTGGCGTGGCGCGATAGCCGCGGCAGTCGGCGGCGACTCGCACTCTACCTGGGCTCGGTGAGTCTCGGCGTCGCCGCCCTGGTGGCGATCAATTCGTTTGGCGCGAACGTCAGGACATCGGTACACAACCAGGCGCGCAGCCTGCTCGGCGCCGACCTCGAGCTGCGCTCACGCGCGCCCTTCCCCGACTCGGTCGAGACGGTGCTCGACTCGGTGCGCCGCACCGGGGTGCCGCTCGCCCGGGTGACGAGTTTCGCGTCCATGGTGCTCGCCCCCCGGACCGGTCGCACGCGGCTGGTCGAGGTCCGGGCGGTAGCGGGCGATTTCCCTTTCTATGGAACCGTGGCGACCGACCCGCCTGGTCTCTGGGGCACATTTCGCTCGACCTCCGCGGTCCTCGTGGACCCGGCCGTGCTCGTCTACCTCGGCGCCCGCGTGGGCGACACGCTCCACATCGGCGATGCGCAGTTCGTGGCGGCCGGCGTCGTCACCGGCGCTCCGGGCGACGCGGCATTGTGGACCGCGATCGGCCCACGCGTCTTCCTGCCCGCCCAATACCTGGCGGAAACCAACCTGCTGCGGTTTGGGAGCCTGGCGCAGTACCGCGCGTACTTCCAGCTGCCAGAGGACGCCGTCCAGCGGTTTCTCAATCGTCACAATGCGCTGTTCCAGCGGTACAGCATCGGCAATGATACGGTGGCCGAGCAGGAAGAGGACCTGACGCGCACCCTGGGGCGGCTGGCGCGCTACCTGGGTCTCGTCGGACTCGTGGCGCTGCTGCTCGGCGGCATGGGTGTGGGCAGTGCCGTGAACGTCTTCGTCGGGGAGAAGCTCGACAGCGCCGCCCTGCTCCGTTGCCTCGGCGCGCGGCAACGCACCGTGCTCGCCGTGTATCTGATCCAGGCAGTTGCGCTGGGCCTCGTAGGCGCCGGCGTCGGCGTCGTCCTGGGCGTCCTGGTCCAAGCGGTGTTGCCACTGGTGCTGGGCGGGTTGCTGCCGGTCGAGGTATCGGTCGCACTGCAAGGGTCCCCGATTGTCGCCGGGCTCGGCATCGGCGTGGGAACCGCCGCGCTGTTCGCGTTGCCGCCGCTGCTCCGGCTCCAGGCCGTGAGTCCCCTGCGAGCCCTGCGCCGCGAGGTCGACGGCGGTGGCCGCGGGACGCGCCTGTGGCGCCTGGCAGTGTACGCCGCGCTGTTCGCCGGTCTGCTCGCGCTGTCCCTCTGGCAGGCCCCACGCCGTGAGGTCGGCTTCGCCTTCGCGGGCGCGGTCGTGGTGACCACGGGTCTGTTGTGGCTCACGGCACGGAGCCTGATGTGGACGATGCGCCGCTGGTTTCCGCGTCGCGCGAGCTACGTCGTCCGGCAGGGGATCGCGAACCTGTTCCGCCCACGCAATCAGACCACGGCCGTCATCCTCGCGATCGGGTTCGGCGTCTTTCTGATCGCGACGCTGTATGTCGTGCAGCGCAATCTCCTCGACCAGCTCGCACTCGATGCGCAACCGGACCGGCCCAACCTCGTGTTCTTCGACGTCCAGACGGATCAGCGGGAGGATGTGGCCGCAGTGATCGCGCAGCACGGGGTGAGCGCGTTCGGGGTCACGCCGATCGTGCCGGCGCGGATCGCGCTCCTGAACGGCCGCCCCACCGATTCCCTGCCGGTCGATTCGCTGCACCGGGTGCCGAGTCGCTGGGCCCTGCGGCGGGAATACCGCCACACCTATCGCGACACCCTGGTGAGCTCGGAGCGCCTCACGGCGGGGACGTGGTGGAAGGCGGGCACCGCGCGCCGAGCCGGTGAGCTCCCGCGCATCTCCGTCGAGGAGGACCTGGCTGCCGAGCTGGGGGTCCGTGTGGGCGATCACATCACGTGGAACGTGCAGGGCGTGCTGGTGGAGACACAGATCGCGGGTCTGCGCCAGGTGAGCTGGGCGCGGTTCGAGCCCAACTTCTTCGTCGTATTCGAGCCCGGCGTCCTGGAACGCGCCCCCCAGACGTTCGTGCTGTTGGCGCGGGAGGCCGATGCCACGCGGCGCGCCGAGCTGCAGCGCGACGTCGTGCTCGCCCACGCCAACGTCGTCTCCATCGATCTCACCCTGGTGCAGCAAGCAGTGGACGGCCTCATCTCCAAGGTGACCCTCGCGATTCGCTTCATGGCGCTGTTTTCGATCGCGAGCGGGCTCGTGATTCTCGTCGGCGCACTAGCGGCGTCGCGGCTGCAGCGTATCCGCGAAGCCGTGCTGTTGAAGACCATCGGGGCGAGGGCCAGGCAGGTGCGCCGCATCTTTCTCACCGAGTACTGCGCGTGGGGCGCGCTGGCCGCGTTGACCGGCGTCCTGCTGGCGACTCTGGCCGGCTGGGCGCTTGTGACACAGCTGTTCGAGCTGCGCTTCCGGCTGCCCACACTGGCGTTGCTCGGCGTGTGGGCCACGGTGGTAGGGCTCGTGGCAGCGGTCGGGCTGGCCAACAGCCGCGCCGCGCTCGCGAAGACACCGCTCGCGGTGTTGCGCGAGCTCAGCGAGTGACGACATGATGAGTCGGATGGTCACAGGTTGGAGATGAGCCTGGATCTAGCCGATGCCGATCACGCGAGATACCATGACAGCCACCTTACCCCACACTCGTTCCTGCAACAGGGAGCCTCAATGAAACGCTACGGCAGCTCTCTTCTTCTCGCGGCCCTGCTCGGCGGCGCCGCCTCCTCCATCGCACGCGCTCAGGCCGCGGCCCCGGCCATGGAACCAATGAGCGCTGTGGCCGCGAGCTCGATCACCTGGGCTGACCTGAGCGTGCCGGGCTTCGATCCGGGAGCGAAGATGGCCGTGATCAATGGCGACCCGGCCGGGACCGGCGTGTACTCGCTGCGGCTCAGCTTCCCCGATGGCTACCGGTTTCCGCCCCACTGGCACCCGATGGCGGAGAACGTGACGGTGCTTTCCGGCTCGTTGCTATTGGCGATGGGCGACCGCGTCGATGATGCGAAGCTCAAAGCGTATGGTCCCGGAGATTTCCTCCACATCGAAGGTACGCATCCGCACTTCGGTGGAGCGCGGGGCGCGACGGTGATCCAGCTTCACGGGCAGGGCCCGTTCGCGATCAACCTCGTCGGGGCGCCCAAGTAGCGCGCAGACGGCCCGCGCTCAGCGGACGCGGGCCACTTCGTGCAGGTAGTCGACATACGAGCGGACGGCACCGTCGATGCCCTGCAGCTTCGGGTTCGTTGACTCGATGACGTAGTACTCATCCGGCGCGTGCGCGCCGCTGCCGTGGCCGAGCCCGAAGTGGCCCGCGGCGAGCCGCAGGGGATCGCCGGTGAAGACGTAGCCGGGCCAGGAGCCGGCATTCCGCGGCAGGAAAATCGGCTCGATCTGCGAACGCCGGTACACCGCCTCCTGCGCCCGGATGACTATCGCGTCGCGGGGCGTGCTCGTCGGGTCGTAGCCGCCCGTCATGGTCACCTCGATATCGCCGAAGCCGCGCTTGGCGAGGTGTGCCTGGAGCGCGGCGAGCGCGTCGGCGGCGGTCATGTCGGGCACGAGCCGCAAGTCGAGCTTGGCCGCTGCCCGATGCGGCAAAATGGTCTTGCCGCCCGGACCCGTGTATCCACCGACCAGGCCCTCGATGTTGACCGTAGGCCGGGACATGAGCAGCTCGAGCGCTTCGACCCAGGTCACATCGCGCACCCAATGGTCCACGCCGAGCAGCCGTTTGGCCGAGGACTCATCGAGGCGGGCCGCCGCCGCAGCGATCATCGCTTTCTCCTCCGCCGAGAGCGGCCGGGCCTTGTCGGCAAAGTTGTCGATCGCGGGATCGTTGCCGTCCGCCGAGACGAGCGTGTTGAGCGCCTGCACCAGATGCCACGCGGGGCTGTCGACGCGCGCCTTGTTGCTCGAGTGGATGTCCTTCTTGGGCCCGCGTCCCCAGCGCTCGCCGCTCGAGACCAGCTCGACCTCGATCACGCCTTTGGCGCCGAGGGTGATCGTGACCTCGCCGTTGAGCCCCTGGGCGGCGGACGGCATGAAGATGCCGGCGCAGCGCCGCAGCGCAGCCAGCACTTCCGGCCGCCGCACAATTTGCGGGAAATGCGGTGAGCCGATCTCTTCCTCGCCTTCGGCGACGAGCACGAAATTCACGGGCAGCTTGCGCCCCGCCCCGCGGATCGCGTGCAGCGCGGCGAGGAAGGCGGCCTCAGGGCCTTTCTGATTCACGGCGCCGCGGCCCATCACGACCTTGCCCAGGCCCGGCTTGTCGACGAGTGCGGCGTCCCACGGAGGGGACGACCACTCCGCCGGATCCACCTGCTTGACGTCATACATGAAGTAGAGGCCCAGGGTGCGGGGGGCGCCCGCGTCGAGGGTCGCGAAAATGCCGGGCTGGCCGTCCGAGGGGATTTTCGCGACCTGCTGGAAGCCCGCCTCGCGGAACAGCCGCATGGTGAGCTCACACCCTTCATTCATGCCCCGATTCTCTGCGGCGATCGATGGCTGGCGGATCCATTCCTGGAGCCGCTGCACCGTTTCGTCATGGCGACGGGTGATTTCCGTGTACACCGGGGCGAGATCGGATTGCGGTGACCCGACGAAGCGCGGCAGGGTGACCGCGGCGATCGCGGCGGAGGAATCCTCAAGGAATGTGCGGCGATCGATGCGGCGGGAGCGGCGGCTCATGGCGACCTCCAGAACGGATCCCAGATAGTACAGGCAGAAACCGCCCTCCGCCAAAGGCCGTAGATTGCGCATTGTGATCCGACCGATCGCATTCCTTGCGGGCCTCGTGATCCTGGCGGGCAGCGCCGGCGCGCAGGGCCTCACCTTTCCTGCCGCTACCGCGACCGATACCGCAGCGCTCACGAAGGCCATGCCGGCGCTCGCCTCCCAGATGCTGGCGCAGTACCGAGATTCGTTTCACCTCCAGGCCGTCGCCGGGAATCACCACCAAGCCCTGACGTCGCTCCGGGTCCTGCCACAGCCGACCTCGGCCGAGGTGCGGGCTCTTCATGCGTTGTACGCGATCCATGCCGCGGGCCTTGGCGCCCGGGACTCGGGCACCAGCGCGTTGGGCCGCGAGCTCCGCGCGACATTACGTCGTTTGGACGACCAGCAGGCTGCGTTTCTCATCCGTGCGCTGGGCGTCAATCCGCGCATCGTCGAAGGCCCGGTCGATGGCGCCCTGCGGCGACAGCTTGGCCAGAGCACGATCACGCCACGCGATGCGCTGACGCTCATCCGCGCCTACCACACCCGCCAGGTGATCCGCGCGCTCAAGTCCATCGCGGCCCCGATCGTGGCCGAGGATGACCGGCGTCGCTACGTGATCGAGATGAACGTGCCGGTGCGGACGCCCGACGGGGCGACCATCTGCACCATGATCGTTCGGCCGCGCTCGGGCCCGCGCCTCCCCACCATGCTCAACTTCACGATCTATGCGGACACACAGGCCAAGCTCATCGAGGCCCGGCGTGCCGCGGCGAGCGGGTACATCGGTGTGGTCGGGTTTGCGCGCGGCAAATTGTGCAGTCCGGACACGCCGGTGCCGTACGTGCATGATGGCGCGGACGCCGCCGCCCTGATCGACTGGATCAGTCGTCAGCCCTGGAGTGACGGGCGTGTCGGGATGTATGGCGGCAGCTACGAAGGCTTCACCCAGTGGGCGGCGGCCAAGCACCTGCCGCCGGCCCTCAAGACGATCGTACCGCTCGTGGCGGTCGGCCCGGGTCTCGATGTGCCGATGGAAGGCAACATCGCCATGAATTTTCTGTACCCGTGGCCTTTCTACACACTCAACACCAAGACCCTGGACGACGCCACCTACAATGATTTTCCGCGCTGGAACCGCCTCAGTCGCGAATGGTACGTGAGCGGCCGTGCGTATCGGGACTTGGACAAGATCGACGGTACTTCCAATCCCGTCTTTGATGAATGGATCGCGCATCCGACCTACGACGCGTACTGGCAGCAGATGATCCCGTATGGCACCGAGTTCGCGAACATCAAGATTCCCGTGCTCGCCACGGCCGGGTACTTCTTCGGCGGGCCGGGCGCGGCCGTCTATTATTTCACACAGCACTACCAGCACAATCCCGCGGCGGAGCAGTATCTCGTGATCGGTCCGTACGATCACGTGCCTGGCCAGCGTGGCGTCGTCAACGCGCTGGGCGACACGAGCTACCGTTTCGCCGGCTATCAGCTCGACCCGGTCGCGCTCATGGATCTGCAGCCGCTGCGATTCGCGTGGTTCGACTACGTCTTCAAGCATGGGCCGAAGCCGGCCATCCTCGCGGACCGGATCAACTACGAGGTCATGGGGGCGAACGTCTGGAAGCACGCGGCCAGCGTCGCGGCGATGGCGAGCGGGCGGCAGCGCCTGTTTCTCACTGCCGAGCGCGGGTCCGGGGCCTACCGGTTCAGCGACATGGCGCCCGCCGACAGTACGCGGATCGATTTCGCGATCGATCTGGCCAATCGCGCCGACATCGATCGCAACATCCCGGGCGGCGGCATCGTGGCCGACGCGATCGATACGGTCGATGTGCTGCATTTCGAGAGTGAGCCGTTCACCGAGCGCACCGAGATCAGCGGCCTGTTCTCGGGCCATCTCGATCTCACGACTAACAAGCGGGACTTCGATCTCTATGCTGCGCTCTACGAGCTGACGGCCAAGGGCGAATACATCCTGCTCTCGACCTGCCAGCTGCGCGCGAGCCACGCGAACGACCTGGTGCACCGCACCCTGCTCACGCCCGGGACGCGGACGCGACTCGACTTCTCGAGCATCCGGCTGATCAGCCGGCTCATGGAGCCGGGCAGCCGGATCGTCGTGATCCTCGGCCCGATCAAGGCGCCGGTCATGCAGATCAACTATGGGTCGGGGAAAGACGTGAACGACGAGACGGTGGCAGATGGCGGGGAGCCGCTACGGCTGCGATTGTTTGGCGGCAGCTTTATCGAGGTCCCGATCGCGACAGGAGAACCGCCCAGTGCAAATCGATGAAGCACGCCTGCTCCTGGACTTCAATGGGTGGGCCAACAATCAGCTGCTGAGGGCCGTGTGCCTGCTCACCACGGCGGAGTTCGACCAGGATCTCCGCGCCAGTTTCGGCTCGATCAAAGGCACGCTCGTCCACCTCCTCGATAGTGAGCACATCTGGCTCGAGTTGTGGCAAGGCAAGCCCCGACCGCAGCGGCCGTCACCCAGTGCGTACGGCGATGCCGCGGCGCTGGCCGCGGCATTCCCCGCGCTCCAGGAGAGCCAGCGGACCTTCTTCGACCGTCTCACGGATGACGCACTGCGGTCCCGCTGCCAGATCAACGAGCGTCACTATGCCCTGGCGCACCTGATTCATCACACGATGAGCCACTCCATGTTTCACCGCGGTCAGGTCGTGCTGTTGCTGCGGCAGCTGGGCCACACGCCACCGAATACCGGATTTCGCACCGGGTTCCTGGATGAGCGTGGCCTGTACGGAACTACCGTCTAGTCAGGCTCCAACCGTAGCGTGGAGAGCCACCCCGTCTCGGGTCTCTCTATGACGAACGCATGGTGATCGCCGGGTCGATGCGCGCGGCCCGGACCGCCGGGATCCAGCACGCGACGATCCCGATCGCCGCCATGAGCACCGCCACGCCGATGAAGGTGGTCGGATCGTGCGGGGGGACGCCGAAGAGCAGTTTCTGAATGACGCTGGCGGCGAGAAAGGCGCCGGCAACGCCCACCACGAGGCCGATCGCCAGCAACAAGCCGCCCTCCTTGAGGATCATGCGCTGCACGCGGCTCGAGTCCGCGCCCAGACTCATGCGGATGCCGATCTCGATGGTGCGCGCGCTCACGGAAAACGCCAGCACTCCGGCGATCCCGACCCCCGCGATGATCATCGCCAGAATGCCGAACGACGAGATGAGGACGGCATTCAGGCGCTGCGGGGAGATGCTCTGGTCTTTGTATTGGGGCACCGTCATCGCGTCCTCGATGAGTGCCGTCGGCGCGATGCGGCGGACGATCCGCGTCGCCGGCGCCGTCTGCGCGGCCACGTTGCGGTCAGCGCGGATCACGAAGCCGCCGCCAAAGAGCTGCGAGTACAGGAACACGGCGCCGCGGGGTTCTGCGTCCATACCGCCATCCTGCGTGTTGCCGACGACGCCGATGACCGTGGTCCAGTCGCCAAAGACCGGCTGCGTTCCGTCTGTCCACGCGATGCGTTTGCCGACTGCGTCTTCACCGGGAAACAACCGGTCGGCGAGCCGCTGGTTGATGATCACGACCGCGGGGCCGCGCTGCGCCGAAAAGGAACCCGAGCGATCGGTCGTAGAGAACGCGCGACCGGCGAGCAATGGAATCCCCGCCGCACGGAAGTAGTCCTGATCGGCGACGCGCAGCTCGGCGCGCGGCGCCGCCTCGCCCACGCCGATCGGCCTGCCTTCGGCCCTGACGTCACGCACGAGGTCCGTGTTGCGGAGAGGGGCCGTACCAATGGCCACGTCGGCGACGCCGGGTAGCGCCGCGATCTCCGCGCGCATGCTATTGAAGCGCGAGCGCGCTGCGGCCACGAGCACCGAGTCTCGGCTCTCCGCGCGCGTGAGCATATTGTTCACCTGGATGGTCAGCACTTCGTCGGTCGCGAGACCGGTGTCGACTTCGGAAAGCCGCAGCATGGTACGGGTGAGCAAACCGGCCCCGGCGAGCAGCACCACGGTGACCGCCACCTGCACCACGACCAGGCCGCGCTGGAGACGCTGCTTGGCCAGAGTTCCGCTGATCCGCTGCCCGCCCGCCAGGATCCAGGAGGCCACACGGCCTTCCCGCGGCAGCGAGGCGAGGAACGAGAGCAGCAGCGCGACGGTCACCGAGAGCGCGAGGGTGAAGGCCAGCACCACGGCGTCGAGTCGGATCTCGCTCGCACGGGGCGAATAGCGCTCGGCGAGCGACGTGAGCAGCCCGACGCCGCCCACCGCGATCTCCACACCCACGACGCCGCCCATGATCGCCAGCAGCAGGTTCTCGACGACGAGCAGCCGCCGCAGCCGCCCGCCGCTGGCGCCAAGCGCGGCGCGGACCGCCAGCTCGTGCTCCCGCCGCACGCCGCGCATCAGCGTCAGGTTGGCGACGTTGGCCGCCGAGATGACCAGGACGAACGCCGCCGCGCCCATGAGCAGCCATAGCGTCAGCTGGGCACGTTCGCCCAGGACCTGGTGAAAGGGGATCACCGCGAAGCGATGATGCGTCCCGGGAGGGTACGCATCCGTGAATTCGCGCTCCAGGCGACCGCGGACCGTTCCGACCTGCGTGCGGGCCTGCTCCAGCGTGGAGCCCGGCTGAAGCCGCGCGACGACTTCCGTCATGCGGTGCGAGCGCCCCTCCACCATCGAGGCGCCCAGGTGGTGCTCGCTGTTCACCATGTTGGCCAGCACGTCGATGCGGTCGGGGAAGAACGGGGCCGGCTGGAGCACCCCGATGACCTCTACGGACCGCTTGTCCAGGGTCAGCCGTTTGCCGACGATGTTGGAGTCGCCGCCGAAGCGCTTCATCCAGTATTGGTGCGTGAGCACCACCACCGGTGGGACGCCCGGACCATCATCACTCGGCCGCGTCAGCCGGCCGAGCACGGGTCTCAGTCCCATGACCTCGAAGTAATTGCCGGTGACGAGACCCGTCGCGAGTCGCTCGGTAACGCCGCCATCGCTCTCGTAGATCAGGCTGAACGACGCGTACTCCGCGACGCCGGCGAACGACGGCACGCCCGTGCGGAGATCGCGCACTTCGGGCACCGAGAAGTTGATATTCTCGCCGCCGGTCCCTTCCATGGAGTGCCTGAGGTAGACCAGCCGATCGCCGTCACGGTGGGGCAGCGGCCGGAGCAGTACCCCGCGAATCACGCTGAAGATCGCGGTGTTGGCGCCGATGCCGAGCGCCAGCGTGAGCACGACGATGACGGTGAAGGCGGGACTGTGCCGCAGCGCGCGCAGGGCGTACCGAATGTCGGCCGCGGTGCTCTCGATCCATTTCATGGCGCCTCCGACTCAAGGGGTGTGCGTCGGACGGCCGTGGGAGGGGCACGATACGTGCCAGGCGACGAGCCTTTCCTGGCGATGCGCGCTGTGACGTCGGTGTCCGGGTTTGGGATTCGGCACCCCAGAACCGAACACGAGATGCAGACAGCAGCTAGAGAGGTCGGATGACTCCGGTCACTTCCGCGACGACCCGGTAGCCCTCCAGCCGAGCTGGGATTCGGCTGGTGGTGGCAGGGTTGGAGTCGGCCAGAAATACCTTGATGCACCGCTCGCCCTCGCACAACCCGATGGCGGTTCCCACAACGCCGGGCAGCGCCATCAGCGAGTCCGTGTGCGCGGCAAGAACCTCGTCGATACTCCTGGCGGGCACGGTGGCGCTCCTCGGCGAGCTGGAACAGGCCACGAACGCACCGGCCACGAGCAGCGGCGCGATCATGCGTTGAATCCCCAATCGGCCGATCATTACGGGCGCGTCACGATGATCGAAAACCCATTGCTGCTGCCGTCTGGATCGTGATTCGCCGACGAGTTGTAAACGTAGCCTGAGCGCGTCATCGACGTCACCGCGAACGAGACCATCAGGGTCGAATTCGGGATCGACGACAGCACGATGTTACACGTTCCACTGCTCCCTGTCGTGCACTGGACCGTCGCACCAGATCCGTTCCAAGAGCCGCGCACAGTCACGCCGCTGCGGAGGGCATGTTTGTGGTCGTGCGCGGTAATCTGGACGGTCGCCCTCCAGGTGCTGCCCCGATTGGTGGCTGTGCCGCCAAGATTCCCCACATGGACGCTTGGCGCGTTCACGGTGATGCCGATCGCGCGCGCGTTATTGGTCGCGTCGTTGTCGGCCAGCTTCTGCGTGGCGATCAGAATGTGCCCACCCGTGGCCACCCCGGTGGTGTTCCAGTTGAACGTGCGTGTCGCGCTGGCGCCCGCGGCGAGCCCAGGGATCGTCTGCGTGCCGATCGTCACGCCGCCGGCCGACCCGTCGGTCAGCACCACGTCGAAACTGCTTGTGACGTTCTGCCCGCCCACGTTCTGCACCGTGACCACGATCGGGGCGATGTCGCCCAGGGTGACCTGAGCGGGCCCGGTGATATTGGTCAGGGCGAGATCCGTCGGCTGCGCTAGGACGGTGACGGTCGCCGACGCTTGATTGTTCGCGGCGTTGTCGTCTGTCAGGTTGTGAGTCGCCACCAGGGTGTGACCGCCCAGCGCGGCGGCCGTGGTATTCCAGCTGAACGAGAGCGTGGCGAGGCCGCCCGCGGCGAGCCCGGTGACCGGTTGGGTGCCGAGCGTCACGCCCGCCGTCTGGTCGGTGAGCACGACGTTGAAACTGCCGACACCCAGCCCGCCCACGTTCTGCACCGTCACGCCGATCGTCGCCGTGCTCCCCTGGAACACTGAGGCCGGCGCGTTCACCGCGGTCACCGCGACATCGGTCACCGGTGGGTTCACCGTGACCAGCGCCGATCGCTCGTTGTTGCTGGCGTTGGCGTCGGTCAGGCTGTGGGTCGCCACCAGGGTATGGCCGCCCAGCGCGGCCGTCGTCGTATTCCAGTTGAAGGAGAGCGTCGAGACAGCCCCCGCGGCAAGCCCGTTGACTACTTGGGTGCCGAGTGCCACGCCGGCCGTCTGGTCGGTGAGCACGACGTTGAAGCTGCTCGTGACACTCAAGGCACCCACGTTCTGCACGGTGACCCCAATGGTGGCCGTACTCCCCTGCGTCACC
>DATFGN010000102.1:0-7171 GCA_035249405.1 Gemmatimonadales bacterium | reverse complement strand
ACGCTCGACGGCGCGACCGCGCTGGCCCGGCGCCTCGAGCGCCTCGAGCGCGGCCGCCTCGTCGTCGACATCGTCGACATGCCGATCAAGTGCCCGGTCGCCCCGCTCGAGTTCGCGTTCCTCGCCGACGCCTATTTCACGCGCCGGGGCCTGCGCGACAAAGTGGACATCAGCTATGTCACCCCGCTCGACCAGGCGTTCACCAAGCCGGCCAGCGCCCGAACGTTGAGTCATCTCCTGGCCGATAAGCGGATCACGTTGGTCACGGAATTCGCGGCGGGCAGTGTGGACGGCGCCGGCGGACGACTCGTGTCCTACGATGACCGGGTGGTAGAGTTCGACCTGCTAGTCACCGTGCCCTTGCATGTGGGGCAGGACTACGTGGGGCGCTCGCCGGGGTTGGGCGACTCCCTCAAGTTTGTGTCCACCGACCCGCACACGCTCCAGGCGAAGTGCAAGGCGAACATTTTCGCCATCGGCGACGCCACCGACCTCCCGGCGTCCAAGGCTGGGTCGGTCGTGCACTTCCAGGCCGAGATCCTCGCGCCCAACATCCGCCGCTTCCTGAACGGCGAGCCACTCGATCCCGGCTTTGACGGCCACTCCAATTGCTTCATCGAGACCGGGTTCGACAAGGCGCTCCTGATCGACTTCAACTACGAGGTCGAGCCGCTGCCCGGCAAGTTCCCGTTCACGTTCGGACCGATGTCGCTCCTCAAAGAATCGCGACTCAACCACCTCGGCAAGCTCGCCTTCCGGTGGGCGTACTGGAACATGCTGTTGCCGGGGCACGACATCCCGGGCGTCACGCCGCGGATGTCCATGGCGGGGAAGCGCCATGGCGGAGCGGTGCCGCTCGCTACCACCCTGTCACTTGGGAAGGAATCCTGATATGCCCGTGCTCACGCTGCTGAACGAACCGATCGACGTAGATGCCGAGGGCTTCCTGCAGAAGCCAGAGCAATGGAACGAGGACCTCGGTCTCGAGATCGCACGCCAGAACGGCATCCCGGACCTGAACGACCGCCACTGGCTAGTGATCCGCTTCATGCGCGACAGCTATCTGAAGAACGGCACTGCGCCCACGATTCGCACGCTCGGGAAGGATTCCGGCGTGCCGGTCAAGGAGCTCTATCAACTGTTCCCCAAGGGTCCTGCGAAGCTGGCCGCGAAGATCGGCGGGATCCCAAAACCCAAAGGCTGCATCTGAGGAGATCCGATAATGACCGCGACCGCGAATCCCACGCCCGCCTCCCGGACCGAACCGGAGCCACAGCCGCAGGCGATCCAGAAAGTGTCGATCGTCGTTTCACACGGCTCTTTGGAGGGGATCTACCCGGCCCTCATCATGGCGAACGGCGCCCGGATGGAGGGAATCGAGGCGAATCTGTTTTTCACCTTCTTTGGCATGGACGCCATCACCAAGACGAAACAGTCGAAAATCCGCGTGGCCACCGTCGGCAACCCCGCGCTGGGCATCCCCACGCTGCTCGGCGCGCTGCCCGGGATGAGTGCCGTGGCCACCAAGCTGATGACCAGAAAAATGGAAGCGCTCGATATCCCACCCCTGCCCGAGTTCATTCAGCTGTGCGCGGATTCCGGCGTGCGGCTGTTCGCCTGTAAGGCATCGGTGGACATGTTCGGGCTCAAGCAAGAAGACTTTGTCGATACCGTGGAAGGCATCATCACGGTCGGCGACTTCTACGCCCTCGCCGCCGGCGGCCAGATCATCTTCACATGATCGACCCGCCCCGGCATCCTCCTCTATCGAATTCGGAGCGTCGCATGTTGCGCACACGGACGTTCGGACTGATTGGCGCGCTAATCCTCGCCGCGCCGGCCGCCCGGGCACAAACGAACGGCTATCTCCTCGCGTGCTCGGCGGCCGGGCCACTCGGTCGCGGCTGCACCACGCTCTCAAACCCCGCGGATCCGGCTCTCATCCTGTCCAACCCCGCGGGGCTCACCGTCATCGGCAACCGAGCCCTCTCGGTGAACGGCGCCGCGTTCCTGCCGACCATGAGCTACACCAACGCGGTCAACGCGCGGACCACGGGAGCACACAATGTCTATCCGCTCCCCGCGGTCTTCTTCGCCGACCGGCTCCGCGGCCGCTGGGCCCTCGCGGCTGGCGTCCAAACGCTGGGGGGCATGGGGGCCGACTATACGCTCACGCACCCGCTGCTCGGGCCCAATCAGCGCTACCACTCGAAATTCGGTCTCATGAAGGGTGGCCTCGTCGCGGCATACCGTGTGACGCCACGGCTGTCCGTGGGGGCCATGGCCGGCGCGCTCTACGGGCAGGTCGAGTTCGCGACGCCCTATGCCGTGAACCCCGCGCAGCTCGCTGGATTGGCCGGGCTTGCACAGGACCCCGACTACGCTCCACTCCTCGCCGGCTTCACGGAGGCGACCGCCTACGCGGACATGGCGGGACTATCCGGCTTCGGCTTCACGGCCGGCGCGAGCCTTGAGTATCAGGCTAGCCCTGACTGGACGTTCGCCTTCGCGTGGACCGCTCCGTCGACGCTCACCATGAGCGGCGGAACGGCGGCGATGGACATGACGGCGCAGTTCGGCCAGTTGTACCAGGGGATGGTGGTCGCAAAGGGAGGGGACGCCAACACGGTGAATGCCCAACTGGCCGGGTTCGGGATCGACCTCGCCGCCGGCATGCAGTCGCAGTTCGGCGCCGAGGTGGATTTCGGCGTTCCTCAGACCTTCACGCTCGCGGTGGGCGGGGGGCCCTGGCGGCGGTGGCGGGTCGGGGCGGACCTCAGCTGGATCGGCTGGAAGCACGCCTTCCCGGAAATGCCGGTGCGCCTATCGGGCGGCACCAATACCAATATCAACATCATGATGAACGCCAATCCGGCGCAGGGGTCGTTTGCCGCGGCGTGGCCCACCGAGTGGCGCGATGCATGGACGGCGAAGGCCGGAGTCGAGTATGCGGCCGGGTCCGGGCTCACGCTGCGCGGCGGGGCGATCTACGGCACCAACCCCGTGCAGAGTGACTACCTATTCACCGTTTTCCCGGCGATCGTGCGCAGCGCGGCGACGCTGGGAGCCGGGTATCAGGTGGGTCGTACGGTCGTCAACCTGACCTATGCCCACACGTTCGCGCAGTCTCAAACGGCCGCCGCGACCCACGAAGTCGCCACCGAGTATGCCAACAGCACCAGTCGACTGGCCGAAAACACCTTTGCCATTGGGATCGCCTGGCGGTTCTAAGTAGGGCGGCACTGGCGATGCGCGCGTGAAACCATGTATGAAGCGAACGCGGCGCCCACTCGCAAGAGTGGGCGCCGCGCTGTTACCGCGCTACCGCGGTGGTTAAAGCTTTACGACGCGCTCCGCCGCCGGGCCCTTCTGGCCCTGGACAACGTCGAATTCGACCTTGTCGCCTTCGGCCAGGGACTTGAAGCCCTCGGCCTGGATGGCGGAGTGATGAACGAAGCAGTCCTTCTCGCCGTTCTCGGGGGTGATAAAACCAAACCCCTTCGCGTCGTTGAACCACTTCACGGTACCGTTAATGCGTGCCATCTGATGATGACTCCTGACTAATACGTTGTTGAGCGATCTCCCAAAAACACAAACGAGAACCTCAGGCGATGCCCAGGGTCCTCGGATTGGTTCACTGGTGTTCGGCTACGGCACTGTGCCGTAACTGTTCGCTCGCAGGGAAGTATCCTTAGACGGTCCGGAAAAGTCAAGCCCTGCAGTTCCATCACCGTCGCACGGCGGTCTTCCACGACGGTGGCCGCATCGTACTGTGCGCCTGCTCTCCCAGCACGACGCGCAGCCGATGCGTCGCGCCATCGTCCACGAGTGGTATGATCGCGGGATTCACCGTCTCGCCATCCAACTCCGCCTCCGCGATTCCCCGACACCGGTGATCCGGGTTGACGACCGTGATCTCGTAGCGCGTGTTCCCGTGGCGCCACGCGATGGCGTACTCGGGCCACGCGGCGGGGATGCAGGGATTCAGCTCGAAGCTCGCTCCATGTTGCCTGAGGCCGAGGATACTCTCCAGGCCCGCGCGGTACATCCAGGCCGCGGAGCCCGTGTACCACGACCATCCCCCGCGACCGGCGTGGGCCGGATGCGCGTAGACGTCCCCGGCGGTGACGTACGGCTCGGTCTTATAACGCTCGACGTCCGCGGTGTTCCGCGTGTGGTTGATCGGGTTCAGCAAATGAAACAGTTCCACCGCCTCGTCGCCGTTGCCGAGTTGCGCCACCGCCATCACCGTCCACACCGCCGCGTGCGTGTACTGACCGCCGTTCTCCCGCACGCCGGGCGGGTATCCCTTGATGTACCCAGGATCCTGGATCGAGCGATCGAAGGGAGGGGTGAGCACCAGCAGCACTTGCGCCCCGCGGTTGACCAGCTGCGTGCGGACCGCGTCGATCGCCTGCTCCGCGTGCCGCGCGGGTGCGACCCCGGACAAGACCGCCCAGGACTGCGCGATCGAGTCGATCTTGCACTCGTCGTTCTGCGCCGAACCCAGCGGGGTTCCGTCGTCGTAGTATCCACGTCGATACCACTCTCCGTCCCAGGACCGCTCGAGCATGTGCGCCAGCCGGCCAGCCTCGCCGGTATAGCGCGCTGCCCGTGCGGGATCTCGCGGCTCGCACAGTGGGATGAACCGCTGCAGCACCGTGTGCAGGAACCATCCGAGCCAGACGCTCTCGCCGCGTCCCTCGAGGCCGACCCGGTTCATCCCGTCGTTCCAATCGCCGCTGCCGATCAGCGGCAGACCATGAGCGCCCGCGGTGAGGCCCTGGTCGATGGCGCGCGTACAATGGTCGAACACCGACGCGGTGCTGTCGGAAACCCGGGGCTGTCCGTATGCCTCCACCTCGCCCGCGGCGAGCACAGGCGCCTCGAGGAACGGAACCAGCTCGTCGAGGAGGCCGTGGTCTCCGGTGGTGTCCACGTAATGCGCCACGACGTACGGCAGCCACAGGAGGTCGTCCGAGCAGCGCGTGCGGAGGCCGCGACCCGACGGCTCGTGCCACCAGTGTTGCACGTCTCCTTCCAAATACTGTCGGCTGGTGGCCCGGAGGATATGCGCCCGAACCAGATCGGGCCGCGCCAGCGAAAGCGCCATGACGTCCTGAAGCTGATCGCGGAAGCCAAAGGCTCCGCTCGGTTGATAGAATCCCGTCCGTGCCCAGACCCGGCAGCTCAAATCCTGGTACAGCAGCCAGTGGTTCATGAGCAGATCGAACGAGTCGTCGGGCGTGTGCACTTGAACCGTCTCGAGAACGTCGGTCCACAATTCGCCGACCGTCTGGAGGGCCTTGTCGGCGGCGTCCACCGTGCCGTGGCGCCGCAGCAGCTCGCGGGCATGCACGAGACTCGTTCCCTGTCCCAGCATGAATACGACGCGGCGGTTTTCCCCAGGCTCCAGGACGATCTCGATCTGCAGCGCGGCGCACGGGTCGAGTCCCGCCCCGAACTGACCTGACAGCGCGGGGTGGTGCAGCGCGGCAGGTTGTCGCAGCGAGCCGTTCCGTCCCAGGAAGGCGAGGCGGTCTCCTGAGGCCGCGTGCGCGACCTCGCTGGCGTGTGCGAAGGCGACGCGACCGGCGAATTCCTGGTTGTACGGGTTCGTGGCCAGGACCGCGCCGGTTTGCTGGTCGTGCTCCGTGATCACGTGCAGATGTTCACCGGGCTGCGGTGGCCCGAGACGCCATTCGTTGTAGGCGAAGACGTTCAATCGCCGCCGCCGGTTGGTCCGATTGGTGAGTGATAGGAGGGAGAACTTCACTGGGTCCCGGGCATCCACGAAGACGGCGAGCTCCTGGAGGATCCCATGCGAGGCGTGGGTGAAGCGAGAGACGCCCGCGCCATGCCGGATCACGAACCGACCGCTCGCCGGTGACCGGTGCATCGGTCCCGGCGTCGGCGACCAGACGGCACCCCCGTCCTCGTCCCGCACGAACAGGGCTTCGGTCGTCGGGTCGGTCACCGGATCGTTGGCAAACGGCGTGAGGCGGTTCTCGCGGCTGTTCTCGGCCCAGGTGTGGGCCGAGCCCGAAGCGGAGACCGCGGTGCCGAACCCGGGGTTAGCCATGATGTTCACCCAGGGAAGAGGCGTCTCCTGATCACCATCGAGCACGACCGCGTACTCGCGGCCGCCAGCGGCGAAGCCTCCGGTCCCGTTCGCGAAGGTGAGCGGCGGCACGTCGATTTCCTGGGCGTCCGGCTCGGCGCTTGCGCGTGCGGGAGCCGGCGGCACCTCCCGCCGCCACCGGGGCTCCGGGTAGGGCAGGTCCAGCTGACTCGATAGATCGCCGCGCGTCCCGCTGAGGATCACCCGGGCCACGCTGGCGAGCAGATTCCGCTCATCCTCGCTCATGCGGTCGCCGCGCAGCAGGAACACGCCACCCGACCGGTGCTTCCATGCTCCCCAGGGTCCGGTGTCCAGCAGGGCCGTCAACTGAACGTGGATGTCGTCGACGTAACTCACCGGATGCTCGTTCAGGATGACGACGTCCGCGCTCAGTCCCTTGAGCCGCCAATACTCCTGTGCCTGGAGCACTTGGAGCGCGAGCGGGAGGTCGTCTCCGGAGACGACGCGCACCAGGAGAATGGGGAGATCGCCGGAGATCCCGTGAGCCCACAGCGCGGGTTGACCCAGGACGCTGCGCTGCAATTCTTCCGGCCCGGCGCGCAGCGAGGCATCGGAGTAGAGCAGCCGGGAGGCAAGACGCTCGAACAGCTGCGCGTCGTCGCTTGAGATCCCGAGGTGCCGCAGCATGCTCTGCGCATGTGTGTATGCCAATGCGAAGGTGCGCGCGGCGGCGTTGGGATCGCGGTACTTGTGGGCGATGGCGAGCGCGCCATCGCGGCTGTCTGCCATACCCGTCGCGAACGAAAGGCGCACGAATCCGCCGGGGGCCAGGCGGATGCGTTGGCGGAGGCTGACGATCGGATCGAGCACCGCACCCGTGGTCCCCGAAAGGGCGCGCCCGTCGAGCGCGGCCGGATCCTCGGGGCTACGGCCGCGGCCCAGAAACCGCTCGCGGTCCGTCTCCCATTCGACCGGCCCCTGCATGCGGCCTTCGACGCTCAACACATGGACCGCCCACACGCCGGCATCGTCGCGCCCGCGCGGCCGCCGTGCGCAGACGAGCGCAGCGCTCTCGGGCAGGTATTCCGT
>DATFGN010000101.1:0-5305 GCA_035249405.1 Gemmatimonadales bacterium | reverse complement strand
GTTTCCGTTGCCGCTGGCCATCAACTATGGGAACGACGGCGGGCGCCAGTCCTGCGTGCAGTGCATGACGTGTGACCTCTTTCCCTGCAAGATCAGCGCGAAAAACGATCTCTCCGTCACCGTGATCCCCCAGGCCCAGCGCTCCGGTGCGGAAGTCCTCCACAGTACCATCGTCGCCCGGCTGGTCCGCCGTCACGACGCGATCACCGAGGTCGAGTGCCTCGATATCCAGTCGGGGAAGCGGTTCGTCGTGCGTTGCCGGGTGTGTATCGTGAGCGCGGGGGCGATCGGCTCAGCGGCCCTGTTGTTGTCGTCGGGGCTCGGCAATCAGGGGCCCAGCGGTGCCCTGGTGGGCCGGTACCTGATGCGGCACTGCTCCGGGATCGTGATCGGTCTGTTTCCCTTCGAAACCAACGTCGCGCGCCGGTTTCACAAACAAGTCGGTATCACGGATTTCTACCTGGGGCGTGACGATGAAGGCCCGCGGGGTCCCTGGGGCATGATTCAGGGTTTGCAGACGCCTCCGCCCGAGTTCATGGTCGCGGAAGGCGGTTTTCCGATCGGCGTCCTGGGCGCGCGAACGGTGCGGCGTCACATCTACCTCATCTGCATCGGTCAGGATCTGCCGCAGGCAGCGAACCGCGTCGAGATCGATCCTGGTCAACAGGACGTGTACGGGCTACCGGTGCCGCTGATCCACCACCGCTATTCCAAACACGACCGCGCGGTGCGACGTGCGCTGTATCGGCAGGCCGGGCGGATCCTGCGGGCGGCCGGGGCGGTGATTCGTCTGCGCAAGCCGATCAATACCTTCTCCCATGTCGTCGGCTCGTGTCGCTTCGGCGCCAACCCCGAAACAGCAGTGCTCGATCCCTGGTGCCGCTTCCACGGAATGCGCAACCTGTTCGTCGTTGACGGCAGCTTCATGCCGACCTCGGGAGGCGTCAACCCGAGCCTCACGATCGCGGCGAATGGACTGCGCGTGGGTCGACACATCGTCGCCAATTGGGATCGATTCGCCGCTGGAGCTGGCGTGGCCGCCGAATGACAGCCCGGATCGGCCTCTGCCTGCTCGGTTGTGGGTCCGTCGCCCGGCTGCACAGCCGGATAGCGCGGTCGCTGCCCGGCGTGGACCTGTTCTTCGCGAGCCGTTCGGCGGAGAAGGCGGAGGCGTACCGGCGCCGCTTTCACGGCCGCGGGGCGTTCGGGAGCTACGCGGAGGCGTGCGCCTCAGCCGACGTCGACGCGGTATTCATCTGCACGCCGCCGTCGGGTCACGTGGCGCACGTGCAGCTGGCGGCCGCGCAGGGGAAGGCGTTGCTGATCGAAAAGCCGGTAGCCCGGAACCTCGCCGAGCTCGGGGCGATCGAGTCGGCCGTCAAGGCGGCGGGGGTGGTCGCGATGGTAGCGGAAAACTATTACTTCAAACCCGCCGTGCGCGTCTTGCGGGAGCATCTGGCGGCCGGCGACATTGGGACGCTGCTGTTTCTCGAGCTCAATCGGGCCGCCCGGTCGCGGCCGACCGGGTGGCGTACCGATCCCGAAGAAATGGGCGGCGGCGCCCTCCTCGAGGGCGGTGTGCACTGGGTCAACTACCTGTGCAGCCTGGGGGGCACGGTGCGCGATGTGCTCGCCGCTCGGCCAACGACATCAGCCCCCAGTCTGGTGCCCGTCGAGGACGGATTGGAGCTGCTGTGCCGGTTCGAGAGTGGGGCAGTGGGTAAGCTGCTGCATGCCTGGAGCGTTCCCAACCGGCTCGGCGGCCTGCAGCTCTCCAAGGCCTATGGCACCCTGGGGAGCATCGTGTTCGAGAGCAATGGATTGTTCGCGGCCGTGGTCGGCCGTCGCAAGCGGCTGCGGCTGCCCGGGATCCTCGATTTGATGGGCTACCGCGCGATGCTGCGACATTTCCTGCAGTGCGTGCGCGAGCGGACTGCACCGGCCATGTCACTCGCGGTCGCACGACGCGACCTGGCGATCGTGGACGCGGCCTATCGATCCCTCGCGAGCGCTCGTTTCGAGCGCCCGGCGTCCGCGTAAGCACGGCCCGGCCTGGAATCTTTCTCTTCTCTGGAGATGCAACGATGCAATTCGGCCACGTCCCGCTGGCACTGGCGATCGCGACCTACGACTGGAATCCCAAGACGGCCGTGTTCTGTCTCGGCATGCATTTTCTGCCCAACGCCGATTCGCTGGTGGTGCGGGCGGGGTTTGCCAAACCGTCCTTCCATTGCACCGTGACGCATAGCGTACTGTTCGCGGTCGCGGTAGCCGCGCTCCTCGCGCCGTTCTCGCCGCACTACGCCGTGTTCGCCCTCGTGGCTATCCTCGCCCATTACGCGGCGGACATCGGGAGTACGGTCGGACTGCCGCTATTGTGGCCGGTGTCGAAGCGAAAATTCACGCTCGCGCTGTTCAAGGATTCCGGGTACTGGGGCAAGGAGATGTATCTCGGGTACTACCGGCAACCCATGTCGTGGGTGCTCGAAGGCGCCGTGCTCGCGTTCTTCATTTTCCGGCTGTACCAGATCCGCACCTGAGGATATTTTCCCCTTCCATGAACATCTTCGTCCTGTTAGCACTCCGGCTCTTCGCCCGGCAGGCCGAGGTGGCGCCGATGGATTTGGTTCGGTCGCTGCCGCTCGCCGCCATCACGGTCGATTCCGACCGCCACGAGATCCTGATTGATCTGGGCCCGGTCGATGTCCCTACGGGCATGCATCACGCCGACATGCCCGGGATGGCCATGCAGGGAATGAACATGACCGAGCAGCACGCGCACAACCCGGTGTATCCACCGGTGATGGCTGTGGAGCTGCCGTTTTCGGGATGGATGTCCGGCTTTCGCGTCGAACTGGTAGACGCGCAGGGCCGCCAGCTGCCGAGCGAGCTGTTGCACCACTACAACCTGATCGACCCGAACCATCGCGAGCTGTTCCTGCCGATCTCGCGCCGCGTCCTCGCCGCCGGGAGCGAGACCGGCTCGGTCAAGATGTCGCGCTGGTTGTTCGGCGCGCCGTTCACGAGGGGGGAGCGGCTGGTGGCGAACGCGATGCTGCACAACCCCACGATGCGCTCCTATACCGGCGTGCGGACGCGGCTGGTCCTGACCTACAGCGACGCGGGGCACTGGTATCCGCTGCTCCGGGCCTATCCATGGCAATTCGATACCGCGTTTCCGGTCGGCGACAAGTCGTTCGACCTGCCCCCCGGGCAGTCGGAGAAATTCTACGAGGGGAGTCCAGCGATCCCGGGCAAGATCATGGGTATCGGCGGGCACGTCCACGACCATGCCGATTCGCTCGTGATGCGCGACATCACGACGGGGGAGAATCTGTGGAGTGCCCGGCCCATTGAAGACTCGACGGGTCATGTGGTGGGCATGCCGCAGAAGAAATTCATCGGGCTGACCGGCGTGGGCGTCCGCATCGTCCCCGAGCACCGCTACCGCGTCACCGTTTTCTACAGCAATCCAACCGGACAGCGGCTCGAGGACGGCGGGATGGGAGTCGTGGCCGGCCTGTTCAAGCCGGCCAAGACCGTGACGTGGCCGGCGGCCGTCACCACGGATTCGCTCTACGTGCGTGACCTGCGCCACTACCTGCGGGTTGGGGGACCGTCGCCGGCGGTCGCGATGCAGGGCGCATCCCGCCCCGCGCCCTGAAGCGCTAGGTAGCGTCGAGGACGCCGACGACGGACTCGCGCGCCGGCGTCGGTACCGCCACCGCATCCTCGCGTTGGATGACCGCCAGCATGATCCCCGCCAGGAGCAGCCCCGAGAGCGCGTCGACCCCGTAGTGGAATTGGCCGTACACGACCGCCAGCACGAGCCCGATGGTCGGTACCAGCAGCACGAGCCCCAAGGGCCGCCAGTAGCGCAGCGCGAAGCCCGTTGAGACCACTGCCGCGGCGACATGCGAAGACGGAAACGCCGCACCCCACGAATCGCCGTGATCCAGCAGCCACTGCGTGAAGCGGGCGACGCCGATTTCCGTCGCCGGATTGTGGGCGAGCGCGAAGGCGTAGCGCGGTCCGGCCACCGGATAGAACAGGAACACGACGTAACACAGATAGAACGTCACCATCACGCCGAGGATCGTGTGCCGGGCGGCGCCGCGCCGTCCCGACAACCAGAGACCGATCGGCGCGCCGTACAGAATCGGGAAGTAAGCGAGGTAGCAGAGGTGCAGCATCGCGGAAAACCACGGCAGCGGCATCTCGCGAATCCAGCGATACGAGATCTGCGATCCGAAGACCGCGGTCTCGAGCCGCTGCACCGCCAAGTCGTTTTGAAAGCCGGCATCCAGAGTGAGCACGCCGATCTCGGCATACAACGCCGCGAGCACCAACATCGGGTACCAGTCACCCAGGAACCGGCCGGCAGGGCCGGCCTCCCGCGCCTGGGGCGCCAGCAACACCAGACCAACCAGCAGCACGTGCGCCCCAGCCAGGTACTGCCAATGCGGAATCGCGGAGGCATCGCGGAACGACAACGCCAGGGCCACGGTGGCGACTACCACGTAGCCCAGGGTCCACCAGTCCAGCCGGGTGAATCGCATCGTTGTCACAGCCACTCCTCCGTGCGGTACCACGCGGCCGTACGCGTCAGTCCGGGTTCCAAGTCGGTTTCGGCCCGCCAGCCCGCATCGCGGGCCAGCGCGTCGGAGCGACACGTCCAGGCGGGCGCGAGAAACTCGTTCGCCTTGTCCAGCGTCAACAACGTGGCGCGACCGGTGAGGGACGCCAGCGAACCTACGGCCCAGAGGGCGCTTCGCGCCAGCGGTCCAGGGAGACGCACGATCAACGGCCGCCGACCCACGGCCCGTCCCACCGCCTCCACGAGACCCTGGCTGGTCGTCGTGTGGGGGTGAGAAGCATAATAGAGCCCGCCCGCCGTGGCCTGCGCCGTCGCAGCGGCGATCAGCGCGGCGGCCAGATCACCCGCGTAGATGACCGACAATTCCTGCGCTCCGTCACCGACGACCGGTGCCAGGCCCCGGCGCGCGAAGCGGAATACCCGCACCAGCTCCCGGTCCCACTCCCCGTAGACCACCGGGGGTCGCACGATCGTCCAGTTGTAGGGGGCTGAACGCACCAGCTCCTCCCCGGCCAGCTTGCTGCGGCCGTAATCGGTGACCGGTGCAGGCGGACGCGATTCGTCGATCGGGTGGCCCGGCGTCGTCGGGCCGCCGACGGCGAGCGACGACACATACACCAACCGACGCGGCGGGCGCGCCGTCGCCGCCTCGAGCACGCGCCCCGTGCCGTCCCGGTTGGCGGCCAGGAACTCGGTCAGATTGCGCCC
>DATFGN010000100.1:0-3698 GCA_035249405.1 Gemmatimonadales bacterium | reverse complement strand
GGTTCACCGGCTTGCGGCCGATGTAGCGTGCGGTGAGCACGACCTCCTGGCCCCGCACCCCTTCCGGAGCGATGGTGATCGTATACACACCGTTCGCTGTGGTCGCGGCGCCAAAGTTGCTGTTGGCGACGACCACGCTGGCGCCACCCAGCGGATCACCCTGTTCCGTAGTGACGCGGCCGGTAATCACCGCGCCCTGTGACCAGAGCGGACTGGCCACGAACATGAAGAGTGCTGCAGCTACACCTCCCGCTTGCAGCGGACCGAACCGTGGTGCGCGCATCATCTGCCTCCCGTATGGAAGGGGTGGAACGTTTGCCACTCTGGATTGTTGGGGGGAAACACGGAGCATCGGCGTGCTGGAACACTGAGCACGAGCCGATACGTACGCGCCGGATAACTCGGGCGGATTAATAACCCAACACGCAACGGACCTCCTCGGCCCCACCCCCGGCATTGCGCCGAGCGTGACGGCACTGCAGACCTTGGATGCCCTCCATTGCTGGTATCCCAACTCCATGCAGGACCCAGCACTAGTGGACCATATACCCCCCGCTGTATAGTTGCGCAAGAGGGAATTTCGGGCTGGTGTCCCCCTTTTGGACACACCAGTTCGAAGGCCCTTGGAGCCTCGGAGGCGTTCCCTTGGTCCCCAGAATTCAGCCCTGTTGGATGCCCGGTGCCAGCTCCATGACCGGGGCCATCGTGGCAGCGCTCCTCATGGCCGGTCCGGCCCGCAGCGCGGCACAACAGACGACGCTCCGGGGTCGCGTCGTCGATAACGAGCTCGGCACCCCAATCGCGGGTGCCCTGATCAAGATCAAGAACGGCCCCGCGCCCTTCAAGACGGACACCCTGGGACAGTTCGAAGCGTCAGGACTCGCCGCCGGGAAAACCGACGTGACGATTCTGGCGGTGGGGTTCGATTCTACCTCCTTCACGCTCCACCTTCCGCCCACGGGGACCGTGGAAGGCACGTTCACCCTCGAGTTCACCGGATACCAGCTGCCTGAGGTGGCAGTGGTGGCCCGTGCCGACCAGCTCGCGCCACGCTACCTCGATTTCGAGCGGCGGCGGCAGCGCGGCATGGGATCCTACCTCCGCTGGGATGAGATCAGGACCAAAGGGTACAATTCCGTCTCCGACGCGCTCCGCACCCTCCGCGGCGTCCGCATCAATTGCATTCAGGAAACCTTCGAGTGCTTCGTGTTCATGGCCCGCACGCCGCAATGCCAGCCGGTCTGGTGGATCGACGGGATGCAGGTGTCCTCGTTCCATGAAAACACGCCCATTCGCGACATCTATGGCATCGAGGTGTACCGCGGTCCCGGTGAAGTTCCCGCGGAGTTCTCCGGGTCGAACGCCGCGTGCGGGGTCGTCGTCTTGTGGACGAAGTCGCGACCGTATCGGTAGCGCCGGCTCCGTTTCTCACTCCCGATCATTATTGTAGAAGCATGCCACCTGCCCGCTGGCTGTGCCTGCTGGCCCTGCTGCTTCCCGCGAGGGCCCAGGAGACCGACTCCATCTCCGCACGCACCAAAGGCCGCTCCACGGCGCCCGTCACCGTCTACGAAATGGCCGATTTTCAGTGCCCGGCTTGCCGGCGGTTCGCCCTCACCACGCTGCCGCTCATCGATCGGGATTACATCCAGACCGGGAAGGTCCGCTGGGTGTTCGTCAATTTTCCACTCACCCAGATCCACCGCAACGCGCTGGCGGCCGCGCAGGTCGCGATGTGTGCGGCCCGGCAGAACAAGTTTTGGCCGATTCACGACGCGCTGTACCGGGCGCAACCGGAATGGGCGGACCTGGAGCGCCCCTGGCCGGCGCTCATCGCGCTGGCGGATTCCGTTGGGGTTGGACACGATGCGCTCGTCAAGTGTCTCGACACGCGCGCGACGGTCGATGCCATCGCACAAGACGCGCAAGGGTCGAGACGAGCCGGAGCCAACGCGACGCCCACGTTCTACATCGAAGGCGGGCTCGCCGAGAGCGCGCTCCCGCTCACCGAGTTCTCCCGCATCCTCGACTCGGTGTACCGCGTGAAAACCGGGGCTCCCCCTCCCCAACGTCCCTGATGCCGCCGTCCGCTCCGCGGCCATCACGGTGGTATCGATGGACCGTGGCGACCGCAGCGGCCGGCATATGGGTGGGCGCGCGATTTCATGCCAAGGTGGCCCGCGGGTGGTCGCGGCGCCGGGATCTCGCTGCACGGTATGCGGGCTGGGCATCGACGGGTCGCGACCCAGGTCGCCCCCTGATCTGGTTCCATGCGCCCTCCGTGGGCGAAGGGCTTCAGGTCAAACCAGTGCTGATGGCACTCCGGGCACTCCATCCCGAATGGCAGCTCGCCTACACGTTCTTTTCTCCGTCGGCCGAAGCGCAGGCGCAGACCCTGCCCGTGGATTTCACCGACTACCTCCCGCTCGACCGACCCCGAGACGTCGCAGCCGCGCTGACCGCGCTCGCGCCATCCGCACTGGTGTTCGGCAAGCTCGATGTGTGGCCGGAGCTGGCGCTGGCGGCAGCCGGACGCGCGGTCCGACTGGGACTGATCTCGGGCACGGTGGCCCCGCACAGCTCGCGTCTCCGCTGGCCGGTACGCCGCTGGGCCGCGCCCGCCTACGCCGCGCTCGACCGGGTCGGCGCCGTTTCCGATGCGGACGCGAAGCGAATCGAGCGACTGGGGGCGCGTCCCGAGGCGATCCGCGTCACCGGCGATACGCGCTTCGACAGCGTGGTCGAACGAGCCGCCCGACTCGATCGCGCCAAGGAACCGCTGGCATCCCTAACCGCCGCTGACCGCGACGTGTTCACCATCGTGGCCGGATCCACCTGGCCGGGTGACGAACGCGTGCTGCTCTCCGCCTTCGCCGGGCTGCTCACGCACACGGGGGGTCGCGCGCGCCTCATCCTCGCGCCGCACGAACCCACCGTCGCCCACTTGCAGGCCGTGTTCCGAGCCGCCCAGCGCTGGCAGCTGCCCCCACCAATCCTGTTGTCCCAGTTCGACCGGTCTATGACCCTGCAGCAGTCAGCGATCGTTCTGGTCGATCGCCTCGGCGTGCTCGCCGACCTCTACGCGCTGGGGGCCGTTGCCTATGTCGGCGGGGGGTACCACGGCGCTGGACTGCATTCCGTCCTCGAGCCGGCGGCCTTCGGCCTGCCGGTCTGCTTCGGCCCACGCTGGGAGATGAGCCGCGACGCCGACTTACTGATCCGCCAGGGGGCGGCGGTGGGGATGCCCGAGGACGGCCGCGAGGCTCTGCTCACCCAATGGATTCGGTGGCGGGACGATGCGGGGACGCGCATCCGGGCCGGTGCTGCCGCCGCTGCAGTAGTAAAGGAAGGAACGGGCGCTACGCGCCGGACGGTGGCGCTGGTCCGGGAGCTGGTGCTTTAGGGATTGGCGGGAGGGAGGACGACCCCTTCGAACGTCACGGAGCGAGGCGAGAAGAGTCCGGCCGTGAGGCCGGTGATGAGCAGGTCACTCCAGCGTGCCCGGACCTTGATGCGGAGATTCGCCACGCCCGACCCCGCCGCGACCTGGCCGGCCAGAACGTCTTCCAGGCGTGGGCTCGCCACGGTGAACGCCCCCCAGCCCACGAACACCGGATGGCGGGTCACCCGAAACGGGGTGCCGGCGGGAGCGGCTGCAGCCGGCCCGGCCATCGTCACCGGCACGCCGAGCCGGGTCG
>DATFGN010000099.1:0-4148 GCA_035249405.1 Gemmatimonadales bacterium | reverse complement strand
AGCAAGAACCTCGGCGCCTGGGGCGACGGTGGGATGATCGTCACGTCGGACGACGCGGTGGCCGAACGGTTGCGCCGGCTGCGTCTGCACGGCGGCGCCAAGCAATACCACCACGATGAGGTGGGGACGAACTCGCGGCTCGATTCCCTGCAAGCGGCGGTGCTGTTGGCCAAGTTGCCACATCTCGCGGCGTGGTCGGCCAGACGCCGCGAGCACGCGGCCTACTACACCCAGGCGCTCGCCGGGCTGGGAGCGGTCCGCCCGCCGGTCGTCGCGCCGGGCAACGAACACATTTTCCATCAGTACACGCTGCGGGTGGACCGGCGCGACGCGCTGCAGGCTCACCTCAAGGCGAAGGGCATTGGGAGCGCGATCTACTATCCCGTTCCACTCCACCGCCAACCGTGTTTCGCCGACCTCGGCTATGCCGCCGGCAGCATGCCGCAGTCCGAGCAGGCGGCCAAAGAGGTCTTGTCGCTGCCGATCTTCCCCGAGCTCACGCGCGCGCAGATCGACTACGTCGTCGCCGCGATCCACGAGTTCTACCGGTGAGTCGGCTGCGGCTCGGCGTCATCGGCGCCGGGACCTGGGGCCGAAACCATGTCCGGACCGCGGCCGGGCTCGCGGATGCCGAGCTGGCGGGCGTGTGCGACACAAAGGCCGGCGTGCGGGAGACGGTGACGCGGCAGTACCCGGGCGCTTTCGTGACGGCCGACGTCGACGCGCTGCTGGAACGGGTCGAGGCGGTCGTCATTGCCTCGCCCGCCACGACGCACGCCGAGTTTGCGCGGCGCGCCATCGCGGCCGGCAAGCCCTGTCTCGTGGAAAAGCCGTTTGCCCTGCGCGTGGCAGACGCGGAAGGGGTCGCCCAGGCGGCGTCGGCCGCGGGCGTGCCGGTTCTGGCGGGGCACCTGCTGGTTTTCCACCCGGCCGTGGACGCCCTGCGGGCCCTGGTCGCTGGGGGAGAGTTGGGGCGCCTGCTCTACATGTACGGCCTGCGAGTGAACCTGGGGCAGGTGCGGGCCGACGAAAACGCCCTCTGGAGCTTCGGTCCCCACGACGTTTCCGTGGCCCTCCATTTGCTTGGGGAGGCCCCGGTTCGGGTCACCGCCCAGGGGTCGAGCTATCTGCGGCCTGGGGTCGAGGATGTGGTCTTTCTGCACATGGAGTTCGCCAGCGGAGCTATGGCCCATGTACAGCTGTCCTGGCTCGATCCCCATAAGGAACGGAAGCTCACCGTGGTAGGCGACCGGAAGATGGTGGTATTCGACGACATGGAGCCGCGTGAGAAGCTGCGTATCTACGACAAGGGTGTGACGCGGCCTCCGGAATACGCCTCGTGGGGCGAGAGCCTCGCCGTCCGCGAAGGTGACATTTTCATCCCCAAGATCGCGAACGTCGAGCCGTTGGGGGCCGAGCTGGCGCATTTCGTCCGCGTCGCGCGTGGCGCGGAACCGCCGCGCGCCAGCGCCGCCGACGGCGTGAAAGTGGTCCGGGTGCTCGAGGCAGCGTCTCGCTCGCTGACAAATGGAGGAACACCAGTTTCGCTATGACCAAGGTTTCGCAGACTCCTCGTGACGCACTCCTGGCCAAGGCGAACGATCGCTCGGCCGTCTTCGGCATCGTCGGATTGGGCTATGTCGGCTTGCCGCTGGTCATGGAGTTGATCCATGCCGGCTACAAGGTCCTGGGCTTCGATATCAGCACCCGGGTGGTGGAAGGGCTCAATGCCGGCCGTTCGCACATCAAGGACATTCCGTCCGAGGCCGTCGCCAAGGCGGTCCAGTCAGGAAAATTCTCGGCCACGACCGACCTGAGCCGCCTGTCCGAGCCGGACGCCATTTCGATCGCCGTGCCGACGCCATTGTCGAAGACCAAGGATCCCGACGTCAGCTACGTGATCTCGGCGACCGAGTCGATCAAGAAGACGCTGCGGCGGGGCCAGCTGGTCATTCTCGAATCGACCACCTATCCCGGGACCACACGCGAGCTGATGCTGCCCTCGCTCGAGGGGACCGGCCTCAAGGTGGGCGAGGATTTCTTCCTCGCATTTTCTCCCGAGCGGGTCGATCCCGGCAATCCCAAGTACGGCACGCGCAATACGCCGAAAGTCGTCGGGGGCATCACGCCGAACTGTCTCGCGGTTACCATGGCCCTGTATCAACCGGCGATCGAGCGCCTCGTACCCGTCTCGTCTACGGAGGCCGCCGAGCTGGTCAAGATCCTCGAGAACACGTTTCGCAGTGTGAACATCGGCCTCGTCAACGAGATGGCCATCGTGTGCGATAAGCTGGGCGTGGATGTGTGGGAAGTCATCGAGGCCGCGGCGACGAAGCCGTTCGGCTTCATGAAATTCACGCCGGGTCCGGGCGTGGGCGGCCACTGCATTCCGCTCGATCCGCACTACCTCGCCTGGAAAATGCGCACCTTGAACTACCGTACGCGCTTTATCGAGCTGGCGGGCGAGATCAACGCCGGGATGCCCGAGTACTGGGTGGAGCGCATCGCCGATCAGCTGAACGAAAAGGGCAAAGCGGTGCGGGGCAGTAAGGTCCTGGTGCTCGGCGTGGCCTACAAGAAGGACATCGACGACGTCCGGGAGAGTCCAGCGCTGGACGTGATCCGGCTGCTCGAGCGGCGCGGCGCCGTGGTGAGCTATCACGATGCGCACGTCGCCAAGCTGCACGAGGACGGCGTCGAGCTGACCTCCGTGCCGTTGACCGCACAGACGCTGCGCGCCGTCGATTGCGTCGTCATCGTGACCGACCATTCCAACGTCGATTACGCCCTGGTCGGTCGCGAAGCACCGGTGGTGGTCGATACGCGCCACGCCTTACCTCGCGAATCCGGGAGCCAGTCGTGAAGATCTGTGTTGTGGGAACGGGGTACGTCGGACTCGTGGTCGGCGCGTGCTTCGCCGAAACCGGCAATGACGTGCTGTGCGCGGACGTCGATGGCCGGAAGATCGCGGGCCTGAAGGAGAACCGACTCCCGATCTACGAGCCCGGCCTGGAGCCGCTCGTGGTGCGCAATCAGCGCGACGGCCGCCTGGAGTTCACCACGGACGTCGCCGGGTCGATCGAAGCGGCGGACGTGATCTTGATCGCGGTGGGAACGCCCCCCGACGAGGATGGGTCCGCGGACCTGCAGCACGTGCTCGCCGTGGCGCGGACCATCGGCCAGCACATGAACCGGCCCAAGGTCATCGCCACCAAGAGCACGGTGCCGGTCGGCACGGCGGAGCTGGTCCGGGCCGAGATCGCCAAGCATACCAAGACGGAATTCCACGTCTGCTCCAACCCGGAATTCCTCAAGGAGGGGGCCGCGGTCGACGATTTCATGAAACCGGACCGCGTGATCGTCGGGGTGGACCACCCCGAAGCGCGGCGCGTCTTCGAGGAGCTGTACGGCCCGTTTGTGCGCACCGGCAATCCGCTGGTGTTCATGGACATCCCGTCGGCGGAAATGACCAAGTATGCGGCCAACGCCATGCTTGCCACGCGCATCACGTTCATGAATCAGATCGCGGAGCTGTGCGAGGCGGTCGGCGCGGACGTGCAGCTCGTGCGCAAGGGCATCGGCTCCGACCACCGTATTGGCTCCGCGTTCCTCTTTCCGGGTCCCGGCTACGGCGGATCGTGTTTCCCGAAGGACGTGAAGGCGCTGGTCAAGACCGCGGACGGCAAGCGAGTCTCGCTCGATGTGCTCAAGGCGGTCGAAGCCGGCAACGAGCGGCAGAAGCGTCTGTTGTTCGAGAAGCTGTCCCGGCACTTCGAGGGGAAACTCAAGGGCCGCACCATCGCGGTCTGGGGGCTCGCGTTCAAGGCGGAAACCGACGACGTCCGGGAGAGCCCGGCCCTGGTGCTGATCGAAGCGCTGCTCGCGGCGGGTGCCACCGTCCGCGCCCACGACCCCGCCGCCATCGAAACCGCGCGCCATCAGCTCGGCGATCGCGTGATCTACGCGACGAGCGCGTACGACGCGCTGACCGGCGCCGATGCGCTCGCGATCGTCACCGAGTGGCGGGAGTATCGCAATCCCGATTTCGCGCGCGTGAAACAGTCGCTATCGCGGCCGCTCATCGTGGATGGGCGCAACCTGTACGAAGGATCTCGGCTGGCCGAGCTGGGCTTCACCTATGATTGCAT
>DATFGN010000098.1:0-15376 GCA_035249405.1 Gemmatimonadales bacterium | reverse complement strand
CTGGTAAAAGAGCAGATCCGGGTCGCGTCGGGCGAACCGCTGAGCTTCAAGGGCGACGGTAGCCGGCTCCGGGGCCACGCGATCGAGTGCCGGGTCAACGCGGAAGACCCGGCGCGCAACTTCCAGCCGTCGCCGGGATTGATCACCGCCTACCATCCGCCCGGCGGTCCCGGCGTGCGGGTGGACACGCACATCTACGACGGCTACACGGTTCCCCCGTACTACGACTCGCTGCTCGCGAAGGTGATCGTTCATGGCAACGACCGCGAGGAAGCGATCGCCCGCATGCGGCAGGCCCTCGACTCGTTTATCATTGAAGGCGTGACGACGACGATCCCGTTTCTCAGTCGGGTCATGCGCCACCCCGATTTCGTCGCTGGCCAGGTCGACACCAAGTTCCTCGAGCGCGAGCCTCACCTTCTCAAAGACTAGAGCATGAAGCTCGACGTCTACTTCACCCCACTCGGCCTGACTGCGGGAGACCTCGCCGGCCGGGGGGTCGTCGTGATCGACGTGCTGCGGGCCACGACATCAATCGTGGCGGCGCTCGCCAGTGGGGCCCGGGCCGTGGTGCCGGCCGCCTCCTCGGAGGAGGCGGTGAAGATGACCGCCAACCTGGAGCGGGACGGCTTCGTGCTCGCCGGCGAGCGCAAATATCTCCCGATTCCCGGCTTCTCCCTCGGCAACTCGCCCCTCGACATGACGCCCGAGCAGGTCGGCGGCAAGACGGTCTACCTGGCCACGACCAACGGGACTCCGGCCCTGGTGGCGGCCCAGGGGGCGGACGTCGTGCTGGTCGGTGCCGCGATCAACTTCGGGGCGCTCGCCGAGCGCGCCCGCGCCGTGTTCGTCGAGCGTAACGATCTGGCCATTATCTGTGCCGGTCACGAAAAACAGTTCGCCCTGGAGGACGCCTACGTCGCCGGCCGTCTCGTCAAAGACGTGAAGAAGCGGCTCCGGCGCGTCGACCTGAATGATGGCGCCAGTATCGCCATGTCGTTGACGCAACGGTACAAGGGCTGGCTGGATGCGCTGACGACGTGTGAGGCGGGCCGGACCCTCCATGCCCTGGGGCTCGGCGATGACGTCCGCTTCAGCGCCCAGGTGGACCGCTTCGCCAACGTCCCCACCTACAGCGACCGTCGCATTACATGAAACCGAAGGTGCGAGCCGAGTTGATCGGCGTCGGCGCCCTCGTGATCGGGCTGTTTCTGGGGCTGACGCTGTTGCCGTTGCGCGTGACTGGGGGCGTTGGCGACCGTCTCGGCGCGTTGTGCTGGCACGGACTCGGGCTGGGTGCGGTGCTCTTGCCGGTGCTCGGGATCGGGTGGGCATTGGCGGCCTTCGGCCGTCTGGGCTCCCTGTCCTCCCCCCGCGTCGCGATGCTCCTCGCCGGCCTGATCCTGCTCGTGCCCTACTCGGTCGGGGTCGCCGGCCGCGTGAATTTGGCGTTTCCGGCGGACTATGGGCAGTGGAGCACGCCGCAGCGGCTCGTCGGGATCATCCCGGGCTGGATGGCCACCACCGTGACGAGCGCGGTGGGGACGGCCGGCGGCATTCTGATCGGGCTGTTCGCGGTGTCGGCCCTGGGCATCCTCACTATTGGGTGGCACCCGCTTGCGGTGCTGCGCGCGGAAGAGGAGCAGCCCCAGGCCGCCGATACCGATCGACCGGCCCCACCGCGAAAGCCGGCGCGGGAAGGCAAACCCGTAGCCGTTTCCACCCCCATCGAAGTGGTGTCGCCGCGAGACGACGCACGCGAGCAGGCCGCGCGCGCCCGGAAGCCCAAACCGGCGTCGCGCCCCCCGGCGCCCATCCCGGTCCCGGAAGGGGTGCTCATCCCGCCCCCCGAGCTGCTCACCGCGGCGACCTCCGATGAGCTCGATCCGGGCACCGCGGAAATCGAAGCGATGGGGCACCGGTTGCTGCAGACGCTGGAGACGTTCCGCGTAGGCGGGACGATCGCCGACCGCACGGTGGGGCCGGTCGTGACTCGGTACGAGTTGGAGCCGGGACCTGGAGTGAAGGTCGGTCGCATCGCCTCCCTCGCCGACGACCTGGCGCTGGCGATGAAGGCCCGCAGCCTGCGCATCGTGGCACCGATTCCCGGGAAGGCCCGGGTCGGTATCGAAGTCCCGAACCCACGGGCGCGCATGGTCACGATCCGCGAGCTCATCGACAACGCGCGCTTCCGCACCCACGGCCGCGTGCTCCCGGTGGTGCTGGGTCGCGATCTCGAAGGCCAAGAGGTGTACGACGACCTCGCCAAGATGCCCCACCTGTTGATCGCGGGCGCGACGGGCTCTGGCAAATCGGTGTGTATCAACGCCATCGTCACGAGTCTCATCTACGCGTATCCACCGGAGACCTTGAAGCTGCTGATGGTCGATCCGAAAATGGTCGAGCTGTCCATGTACAAAGACCTGCCCCATCTCGGCCTGCCCGTGGTCACCAATCACCACAAGGCTGCCACCGTGCTCAAATGGGCGGTCTGGGAGATGGACCGGCGCTACAAGCTGCTGCACGCCAATGCTGCGCGAAACATCGGGGACTTCAATCGCAAGGTGTCCGACGGCAAGTCGCTCAAAGGGCCGCGCGAGACCCTGGCCACCCTGGCTGGCGTGACCAAGGAGCAACCCTTCGAAGAGGGGGCGTACAAGGACGGCATCCTGCCGTATATCGTCGTCGTGGTGGATGAGCTGGCGGACCTGATGCTGACGGTTCAGGGGGAGATCGAGACCCCGCTCGCCTCGCTGGCGCAAAAGGCGCGCGCCATCGGCATCCACCTGATTCTCGCGACGCAACGACCGTCGGTGAATGTGATCACCGGTCTCATCAAGGCGAATTTCCCGTGTCGCATCGCGTTCCGGGTATCGGCCAAGGTCGATAGCCGGACCATCCTCGACCAGAATGGCGCCGAGACGCTGCTCGGGAACGGCGACATGCTATTCCTGCCCCCGGGCAAGAGTGAGCCGCTCCGCGTGCAGGGCGCCTACATCTCGACCGACGAGACGGAGCGCCTCATGGAATGGTACCGGGCCCATGCCCAGGCGGCAGTCGCCGAGCGGACCCAGGCGGCGATCGAGGGGCAAGTCGCGGCGATCCAGGCGGCGGAAACCACGGAAGGCGGTGCCGAAGGGGCCGGCGATCCCGGCGAGCGTGATCCCTTGTTCCGTCAGGCTGCCGAGGTGTGCATCCAGAACCAGCTGGGCTCCACGTCGCTCTTGCAACGGCGCATGAGCATCGGGTACGGCCGCGCGGCGCGCATCATCGATCAGTTGGAGCTGGCAGGGATTCTCGGTCCCGCGAACGGCAGCAAGCCGCGGGACGTCCTCGTCGGGCTGGAGGATCTGGACGAGATTGTTGGTTGACGGCAGACATCAGACATCAGACGTCTGACGTCTGACGTCTTGTTCGCATTGTTTCGCCACCGTTCGCACAGTTCGGGTGCCATATCTCCAGGGGCTCGCATTAGCTTCGCGCTCGTGCACAGTGGCCTGCGCAGCGATCCCGCGGAATGGAAAGACGAGCGGCAGCGACGGGGGGTCGCGGCGGAAGAGCAGGCGATCCGCTACCTGATCAGTCGCGGCTGGACGGTGCTGGCCCATCGCTGGCGCGTCGGCCGAGCGGAGATCGATATCGTCGCGCGGCGGGGGACGCTGGTGAGCTTCGTCGAGGTGAAGGCGCGCCGGGGAGAGTGGTTCGGGAGTCCGTTGGAGGCGGTGACGGGGGCGAAGCGCCGCGAGCTCGTAAAGGCCGCCCGGGTCTGGATCGATCGCTGCGGCCGACCGTCGGATATCTACCGCTTCGACTGTATCGCGTTGTTGAACAATAAGTTACAGCATGCAGAAGACGCGTTTCGGCCTGGTTGGCGATAATCTGTACTTCGGTATATATTCGGGTCTCCTACAAGCGACGAGGCCCGCAACTCATGTCGAGGACCCTCATGGCGGTCGACCCCAAAGACAACGAGAAGCTGACCGACGAGCGCCGCAAGGCGTTGAATCTGGCCATCGCCCAGATCGAAAAAACCTGCGGGAAGGGCTCGATCATGCGCATGGGATCCGAGTCGCCCCGCGTCCGTCTCGACGCGATCTCCACCGGGGCGATCAATCTGGATGCCGCCATCGGCATCGGCGGCATCCCGCGTGGCCGCGTGACGGAGATTTTCGGACCGGAGTCGAGCGGGAAGACGACGCTCGCCTTATCCGTCGTCGCGAATGCGCAGCGCAATGGTGGGGCCGCTGCCTACATCGATGCAGAGCACGCCCTCGACATCGAATACGCCAAGAAGCTCGGCGTCGACATCGACAACCTGCTGGTGTCGCAGCCCGACACCGGCGAGCAAGGTCTCGAGATCACCGAGATCTTGGTGCGCTCCGGGGCGGTCGACATCGTCGTCGTCGATTCCGTCGCTGCGCTGGTGCCGAAGGCGGAGATCGAAGGTGACATGGGCGATTCCCACGTCGGCCTGCAGGCCCGGCTCATGAGCCAGGCGTTGCGCAAGCTCGCCGGGGCGATCAATCGCTCGCGCACGTCGGTCATCTTTATCAACCAGCTGCGTGAAAAAATCGGCATCATGTTCGGGAATCCGGAAACCACCACCGGCGGGCGGGCCCTCAAGTTCTACTCTTCGGTGCGGCTGGACATGCGCCGCATTGCGCCGGTGAAGGAGCGCGAGACAGTGATCGGGAATCACGTGCGCGTAAAGGTCGTGAAGAACAAGGTCGCCCCGCCGTTCCGGCAGGCCGAATTCGACATCATGTTCGACGAAGGCATCAGCCGGGAGTCGTTGCTGGTCGATATCGCGGCCGAAGCGGGGATCATCGACAAGTCGGGCGCGTGGTACACCTACGGGAAGGACCGCATCGGGCAGGGACGCGAGAACGCGAAACTGTATCTCAAGGACCATCCCGACATGGCCCTCGAAGTCGAAGCACGGGTCAAAGAGCACCTCGGCGTCATCTCCAGCGGTGCGGGGCCGGCCGACGAGGAGCCACCGACGGGCGAGGAGTAACATGGCCGTTCTCACCGGCCTTGCCCCCGATCCGCACCGTCCGGGATACCGGGTGTTGGAGGTGGATCGGGGGCGCTTTGCTTCGTTGCCGGAGGGATCGATCCTGGATCTCGGCCTCGCGCTCGGGACTGTGCTCACGCCCGAGCGCCTGGCGCACCTGCAATACCTTGCCGACATCGAGGCCGCCCATCGCGCCGCCGTGCGTGCCCAGACGCGCCGCCCGCACGCGGTCGCCGATCTGCGCCGGCGCCTGATCCAGAAGCAGCATCCGCCCGCAGCCGTCGATGCGGCGCTCGAACGCCTCGCGGTCCAGGGTCTGCTGGACGACTTCCGATTCGCGGAGCATTACGTCGCGACGCGAGCGGCACGCGGTCGCGGGCCGGCGCGTCTGGTTACCGATCTGCTCCGACAGGGGCTCGATCGGCGCACGGCCGAAGGCGCGGTCCGCCACACGCTCAGCGAGGAGGCGATTGATCTCACCGCGACGCTCCGGGCAGTCGCCCAGCGGCGTGCCGCGCAGCTCCGTGGTCTCCCGATCCCCACGCGTCGTCGCCGCCTGATGGCGTTCCTGTCGCGGCGCGGCTATCAGGGGCCCGAGGTCCGCAGCCTGATCGAAGATCTGGTTGTGGCTGGCGAGGTAACTTAGCCGCTGTCTTGGGCTTGCCATTACGGCGGGCTATATTCCCGCCATGAAGGCTGCCGCTATCCGCAGCAAGTTCATCCAGTACTTCAGTTCGCGTCAGCACCAGCAAGTGCCCAGCTCCAGCCTGGTGCCCGCTGACGACCCGACGCTGCTGTTCACCAACGCCGGCATGGTGCAGTTCAAGCGTGTGTTCCAGGGTCTGGAACGCCGTGAGTACCAGCGGGCGGTCACCTGCCAGAAGTGCGTGCGCGCGGGCGGCAAGCACAACGACCTCGAGCAGGTCGGCCACACCACCCGGCATCATACATTCTTCGAGATGCTGGGCAATTTCAGCTTCGGCGACTACTTCAAGAAAGAGGCAATCGAGTTTGCGTGGGAATGGGTGACCGGCGAGCAATGGCTCGGCATCGACCCGGATCGATTGTACGTCACCATTCACCATTCCGATGAGGAAGCGCGGGCCCTGTGGCGCAAGGTCACCGGCATCGCAGACTCGCGCATCTTCGGCCTCGGCGACCAGGACAACTTTTGGCAGATGGCGGACACGGGCCCGGCCGGCCCCTGTTCCGAATTGAGCGTCGACCTCCGCGAGCCGAAACAACGGAGTGGCACGCTCGACACGGACGGATTCGTGCGGCTCAACGAAGCCGGACAGCTGCTCGAGATCTGGAATCTCGTGTTCATGCAGTACGACCTGCAGCCCGACGGGTCGCGGCTCTCGCTGCCGAAGCCCTCCGTGGACACGGGGGCGGGCCTCGAGCGCATCGCATCGGTGCTGCAACGCGTGCCGTCAAATTTCGACATCGACGTGTTTGCACCGATCCTCGAACGCGCGGCCGAGGTGGTCGGGATCCCCTATGATCGCGGCCCCGCGGGCGCGCCGTATCGCGTGCTGGCGGATCATGCGCGCGCGGTCGCGTTCCTGCTCGCCGACGGTGTCTACCCCTCGAGCGACGGACGCGGTTACGTGTTGCGCCGGATCCTGCGTCGCGGCGTGCGATACGCGTGGCTGTTGGGCCGGCGCGAGCCGACGGTGGTATCGCTGACCGAGCGCGTGGTGGATTTCATGCGGGACGTCTACCCCGAGCTCGAGGCCAAGCGCGCCCACATTCTCAAAGTCACGGGTGCGGAGGAAGAGCGATTCCTCGAGACGATCGAGGGCGGCCTGCGCCGGCTCGAGGACATCAAGGGATCGAGCGCCATTTCCGGTGACGAGGCGTTCAAGCTCTACGACACCTACGGGTTTCCGCTCGACCTGACCCAGCTCATCGCCACGGAGCGGGGCCAGCCGGTCGACTCGGCCGGGTTCGAGCGCGCGCTCGCCGCGCAACGGGAACGCTCGCGCCGGGCCCGTCCTTCGGGTCCGGTGATCCGCCGGGCGGCCAGCGCCGGCGACTGGGTGGCGGTGAAACCGCAGGCCCAGCAGCGCTGGATCGGCTACGATCGGACTCGCTCGGAAACCAGCGTGTTGGCCTTTCGCCAATCGGGCGATGTGCTGGAGCTGGTGCTCGAGGAAAATCCGTTCTATGCCGAGTCGGGCGGGCAGGTCAGTGATACCGGCGTCGTGACCGGCGACGGGTGGGAGTTGACGGTCGAGGACGTCGCCAAGGCCGAAGGCCAAAGCGCCGTGGTCGGTCATTTTCCCGATCCCTTCGATCCGACCCCGGTCGAGGCGCGCGTCAATGAATCGCGCCGCCACAACATCGCGCGCAATCACACCGCCACGCACCTGGTGCACGCCGCGTTGCGCAAGATCCTCGGCACGCACGTGCGCCAGAGCGGCTCGGTCGTGGCCCCGGACCGGCTGCGCTTTGATTTCACTCATCACGGTCCCGTGGATGAGGCGACCCTGCGTCACATCGAAGAAGCCGTGAACGAGTACGTGTGGGAGAACCTTCCCGTCACGACCCGGGAGCAGCCCTACAAGGAAGCGATCGCCGCCGGGGCGATGGCGTTCTTTACGGAGAAATACGGCGACGTCGTGCGGGTCGTGGATGTACCCGGCGTGTCCCTCGAGCTGTGCGGCGGCACGCACGTCGGCACTACCGGCGAGATCGCCTTGTTCCGGTTCACCCACGAGACCGGGTCCCAGGCCGGCGTACGGCGCATCGAGGCCATCACGGGGCCCGCGGCGTACCGGCTGGCGCGCGACCTGGAACGGCGGCTGGATGAGGCGTCGACCGCCCTCAAGACGCGGCCGGAGCACCTCCGGCACCGGGTGGAAGCGTTGCTCGAGGAAAACCGGAAGCTCGAGAAACGGGTCGCGGATCTGCTGCGCGCCGGCGGAACCGGCGTGGCCGGCGAGCAGGGCATGATGGAGCGCATTGGCGCCGTCGAGCTCCATATCGACGAGGCCGATCTCGAGGACCGCCAACAGATCGCGCTCACGATGGACGCGTTTCGTGAGCGCCATCGCCATGCCATTCGCGTCCTGTTCACCAACGGCGCTCGCCCTGGAATACACGTCGGGGTCACTGACGACCTCGTGGCGACCGGGATCAAGGCCGGGGACATCGCCGCGGCTATCGCGGCCGAGACGGGCGGCAAGGGCGGAGGGAAGCCCCACTTTGCGTCCGCCGGCGTCGGCGACCCGGAGAAACTGACGATCGCGAAGCAACGGACCGGCGCCATCGTTCGCGGGCTGCTCGAGCGGTGACACACGCCGAGTTCGAGTCCTGGCTCGAGGCGCGCCGACCGGTTCCGCCGGCAAGACTGCGCCAGCATCTCGCCCAGTTTGGGTATGCGGTGCCGGGCTCCCTCCCTGAACACCTGGCCGACGCCGGTGTCGCCTTGCTGCGGCGCGTCCTGATCCATCCCGAAGGTGGCCGCGAGCTGGCGCTCGATCTGCTCACCGCCGACGCACTGGTGACCTACGCGTTCGAAGCGCAGGCCGAGATCGATATCGGCGGGTTGACTGCGCTGGCGCAGCGCGTGGCTGGAGCCAAGGCGTGATCGATCTCCTGCAACGCCGGCCGGGATTGCTGGTCCTCATCGATCCAGGGCGCACCGAAGCCGGGGCGGCGGCACGCCTCGCGAGCCAGGCCCAGGCCGCCGGGGCCGCCGGGATTCTGATCGGCGGCTCATTCGACGGCACGCGCGAAACGCATGAGGTCGCGGCGGCCGTGCACCGTGCCGCGCCGGAGCTCCCCGTGGTGTTGTTCCCCGGATCCGCGATGCAGCTGACGGATCAGGTGGACCTGATCCTGTTTCTGTCGCTCGTCTCCGGACGGAACGCCCAGTACCTGATCGAGGAGCACGTGCGGGCGATTCCGTTCCTGCAGCGCCATCCAGTCCCAACGTTGTCCACCGGGTACATCCTGATCGACGGAGGCCGGGTGACGAGCGTGGAGTCCGTGAGTCAGACACGGCCACTCCCCGCGGACAAGCCGGAGCTGGCTGCGGCGCACGCCCGGGCGGCGCGGCTGATCGGGATGCGGGCGATCTATCTGGACTCGGGGAGCGGCGCCCTGCAACCAGTCCCGGCCGCGGTGATCGCGGCGTGCCGCCAGGGGCTGAACGATCCGGGGGCGCCGATTTTCGTCGGCGGCGGCATCACGAGCCCAAGCGATGCCGCGGCGGCGCGCGCGGCCGGCGCCGATTTCGTCGTGGTCGGAACCGCGCTGGAGCGTGGCGCGGGTGAGGCACTCGCGGCGTTCGTCGGGGCAGCGCGGGACGGGCGCGCGTGACGCCGGATCGTGTCCGCGACCGGCTGGGACGTTTGGCGGCGTTGGCCACGCGGGTCGCCGCCGAGCACGCCGAGACGATCGGCACGATCGCGGGTCGCTACGAGGCTGCTTTGCGACGCGGCGGCACGTTGTTCTTCGCCGGCAACGGCGGCAGCGCGGCGGATGCCCAGCATCTGGCCACCGAATACGTGGTTCGGTATCAGACGCAACGGCCGGCGCTGCGAGCGATCGCCCTGACGACCGATACCTCGATTTTGACCGCGGCCGCCAACGACATGGGATTCGATGAGGTGTTTGCCCGGCAGGTCGAAGCGCTGGCCCGGCCCGGCGATGTGCTGGTGCTGCACTCGACCAGCGGCGAGAGTCCCAACGTGATCCGGGCCGCCCAGGCGGCGCGCGCACGCAACGTGGAGGTCGTGGCGTTCCTCGGGCGGACAGGCGGGGCGTTGCGCGACCTGGCCGATGTCGCACTCGTCGTGCCCAGCGAGGACACCGCGCAGATTCAGGAGCTCCACCTCGCGGTACAGCACCTGATCTGCGACTGGATCGAGGAGCGACTCGCCGAGTGATCGACCTGACCGGCCGGCGCGCATTCGTGACCGGCGGTGGCCGCGGCATCGGGCGGGCGACGGCGCTGCTCCTGGCGCGGGCCGGCGCCCGCGTCGCGATCGGGTTCCGGACGCGGCGCGTCGATGCCGACGAGACGGCGCGGATGATCGCGGGCGGACCGCAGGGAGGGCGAGGGATCGTCGTCGGTGGAGACCTGGGGGATCCGGCGGTCGCGCAACGGACCGTCGACGACGTCGTCAGTGCGCTCGGCGGACTCGACCTGTTGATCGTGAACCACGGCGTCTGGCCGCCCGACGATATACCCCTGACGCAGATGCCCGATACGCAATGGGAGGGGACGCTGCGTGCCAACCTCGACAGCGTCTTCTTTGTGTGCCGAGCGGCGATTCCTCATTTGCCTGATGGGGGTCGCGTCGTGCTGGTCTCCTCCACGGCGGGCCAGCGCGGGGAAGCCTTTCACGCCGATTACGCCGTCACGAAGGGCGCGGTCATCGCGCTCACCAAATCGCTCGCGGTCGAGTTGGCGCCGCGCATCACGGTGAACTGCGTCGCCCCCGGGTGGGTGGATACGGAAATGGCGCGGCAGCCCTTTGCGCGCGACGACGGGGGCGGGCGGCGCGCGATCGAGAATACCATTCCCCTTGGTCGCGTCGCCACACCGGAAGACATCGCCGGGCCGATCGCGTTCTTGTGCTCCTCGCTGGCGCAGCATGTCACCGGGGAGATCCTGAACGTCAACGGCGGCTCGGTCTTGTGCGGATGAGCTTTCCCGATCGCCTCACCATTCCCCGTGAAGTGTTGGCGATCGCCCGCAAACTCGAGGATGCCGGATACGAGACCTGGTGCGTCGGCGGCGCGATCCGCGATACGCTGCTCGGGTTCCAGAATCACGATGTCGACCTCACGACGGCGGCGCACCCCGACGAGGTCCAACGCCTGTTTCGTCGCACGGTGCCGATCGGCGTGGAACACGGGACCGTCGCGGTGCTCGATGCGGGGAATCAACCGCACGAGGTGACGACGTTCCGCAAGGACGTCCAGACCGACGGCCGGCACGCCCAGGTCGAATTCGGCGTGTCGCTGACCGATGATCTCGCCCGCCGCGATTTCACCATCAACGCCATTGCCTATCACCCGATCCGGCACGATTGGCGCGATCCGTTTCACGGTGCCCAGGACCTCGATCGCAAGCTGATCCGTGCGGTGGGAGATCCCAACTGGCGCTTTCGCGAGGACTACCTGCGGATCCTGCGCGCCCTCCGGTTCGCGGCCCGGTTCGAGTTTCGCATCCACCCGGCCACGCGTGAAGCCGCGCAGGCCAATGCCCAGGGCCTGTCGCAGCTGTCCGCCGAACGCGTGCGAGATGAGTGGTTCAAGGGTATCGCGACGGCTCGCCGCGTCTCCAAGCTGGTGGCGCTATGGCACGAGATCGGGGCGGCCAGGATCTGGCTGCCGGAGATCCGGGGAGCGGGGAGCGGGGAGCGGGGTGTCATTGACCGCTTGCCGAGAGACCCGGTGCTCGTCACGGCGTACCTGGCGTCCGATCCAGCCTCGCTGCTGACGCGGCTCAAATGCGCCAATCGGGATATCGAGCGCGGACGCGCCATTCGTGACTGGCGCGATCGGTACCCCGATCCGAAACGCGTGGTTGCTGTGCGCCGCTGGCTGTCCGACACCGGTCAGGCGGCCGACGACCTGCTCGCGCTGCGGGCGGCAACCGCTCCCCGCTCCCCGCTCCCCGCTGTCGTCGAAGCCATTCGCGCCGCCCGGGATCCGTTGTCGTTGAAAGATCTCGCCGTGCGGGGCGAAGATCTCATCGCTGCCGGTGTGCGCCCCGGCCCCGATGTGGGCGACATGCTGCAGCGGCTGTTGGCTGAAGTGCTGCAGGATCCCGACCGGAACACCCGGGAGCGCCTGCTCGACCAGGTGCGAGAATGGCTGAAGGCGGCGTGACCAACGCCCTGCTGTATGCGGTGATCGCAGCCGGCGCCAATGTCGTCGGTGCGCTCGCCGTCACGCGGCGCGCCACGACGGGCCTGCGGCTGATCGAGCACTTCGTGGCGTTTGGGGCAGGATTCATGCTGGCCGTGTGCCTGACGGAAATCGTCCCGGAGGCCTTGAGCCGGAGTGGTGCGCTGGCGCCGGCGTTGTTCCTGGGTGGCTACTTGGCGGTGCATCTCACTCAGCATGCGCTGGTGCCGCACTTTCACTTCGGGGAAGAAACGCACCACGTCAACGCGGTGGCAGGGCGCTCGGCGCTGATCGGGCTCCTGTTGCATACGTTTTTCGACGGTGTCGCCATCGCCAGTGCGTTTCTGGTTCGCCCGGCGCTCGGCGTGCTCGTCTTCCTGGCCATCCTGTTGCACAAACTTCCCGAGGGCGTGACCATCGCGAGCTTGATGCTGGCCGGCGGCGGCACGGGGGCAGCCGCCGTGCGGTCCGCGGCGCTGCTCGGCCTCGCGACGGTCGCCGGCGTGCTGTTGACCGACCACGTGGGCGTGCTGGTCACCCACGGGCTCGCCTTGTCGGCGGGTGTGACCCTGTACGTCGCGGCGTCGAATCTCGTCCCTGAGTTCCAGGGCAAGGGGGGCTGGAAGTTGCCCGCTGCGTTCTTCGCCGGCGCCGCCGGTTTCTACGCGAGCAAGCTCTTGCTGGAGCGAATCTGGTGAGCGAACCAACCCTGTTCCAGGGGTCCGCCGAGCCGCTGGCGGCTCGGATGCGGCCGCGAAACCTGGAACAGTTTCTGGGGCAGGAGCACCTGCTGGGATCCGGGAAAGCGCTAGACGACCTGATCCGTCGCGGCGACGTGGGGTCATGCATTTTCTGGGGGCCGCCGGGCTCGGGAAAGACGACGCTGGCGCGCATCATCGCCAACTACACCGAACGGCATTTCGAGCCGTTTTCCGCGGTCACCGAGGGGGTGGCCCGGGTGCGGGAGATCATTCACGAAGCCGAAGAGCGGCTCAAGTATCAGGGACAAGGCACCATTCTGTTCTGCGACGAGATCCACCGCTTCAACCGCGCGCAGCAGGATGCCTTCCTGCCCTGGGTAGAGAACGGCATCGTCACCCTGATCGGGGCCACCACCGAAAATCCGAGCTTCGAGCTCACCGGCGCGCTACTGTCGCGGTGTCGGGTGTTCGTGCTGCAACCACTCACCGTGGAACATGTGACGACGCTCGTGCAGCGGGCGTTGTCAGATACGGATCATGGTCTGGGGCGTTTGGGACTCGAGATCGACGCCGATGCCCTGGCGTTGCTCGCGCGCGAGGCGGATGGTGACGCGCGCCGCGCGCTGCAAGCGCTCGAAGCGGCCGCCGAATTCATGATGGGGAAGGGGGAAGAGGGAAGGGGGAAGCGGCTGACGGCGGAGCTGGTTGCGGATGCCCTGCAGAAACGGTTCGCGAAATACGACAAAGGCGGCGAGGAGCACTACAATCTCATTTCCGCGCTGCACAAAGCGGTGCGGGGCAGCGATGTCGACGGCGCCCTGTACTGGCTGGCCCGGATGCTGGCCGGTGGGGAGGATCCCCTCTACATCGCGCGCCGGTTGGTGCGCATCGCGAGCGAGGACGTCGGGTTGGCCGATCCCCGGGCGTTGAGCGTGACGCTCGCGGCCAAAGACGCCTATCATTTTCTGGGGACGCCGGAGGGCGAGCTCGCGCTGGCCGAAGCGACCGTGTATCTCGCCACCGCGCCGAAATCGAACCGGCTCTACCGGGCGTTCGGCGACGCGATACAAGCGGCTGAATCGCACCCCGCGGAGGCGGTGCCCCTGCATATTCGCAACGCCCCGACCAAGTTGATGCAGGAGCTGGGGTACGGCGCCGACTACCGCTACGCCCACGACTCGAGCGAGGGATACACGCCGCAAGAGTATCTGCCCGAGGCGTTACGAGGTTCGCAATGGTACCGTCCGACCGAGTTCGGGTACGAAAAGACGGTGAAGGAGCGTATTGAGTGGTGGCAACACCTCAAGAAGGATTCCGGCAGCACCAGGGGAGGACCATGAGACTCCGGCTTCGTGTTGTCTTGGCGTGCGCCGCCCTGGCGGCCTGCGCGACGCTCCAGCAGGCGTTGCGGTTCCAGGAGCCATCGATCGCGCTGCAGGAAATCCGCGTCACCGGGCTCGGTCTGAGCGGCGGGACCCTGGACCTCGAGCTCGATGTTCTCAATCCCAACGATTTTGCGTTGCGTACGCTCCGGATGGAGCTGGGCATCGATCTCGAGCAGGTCCATTTCGGGGACGCCCTGCTGGAATCCGCGATTGAGCTGCCGTCGCAGCAACACACCCTGGTCACAGTTCCCGTTCGCTTCGAGTGGGCGGGCCTCGGAGCCGGCGCCCGCGGCCTGTTGACTCGGCAGGCGATTCATTACGGCCTGACGGGCGTGGCCACACTCGGCACACCGATCGGCGATCGGCGGGTCAACCTCCACGGCAGTGGGGAGGTTCCCCTCCGGGCGCTGCGCCCGTGACGGCGCGAAGGGAGCAGACGCCATTCGCCGGCTGATCGAAATCCAGCTGCCCATCGAACGCGCCTTCCTGGTCGGCGCGCCTCGTAAAGGGTCCGACGATGCCGTGCGAGTCGACGAGCACCTGAACGAGCTCGGCCGGCTGGCGGACACGGCGGGGGCGGAAGTGGCGGGGCGGCTGGTGCAGCGGATCGATGCCCCGACACCCAACTGGTATCTGGGCCAAGGCAAGGTGGAGGAGCTGGGAGAGCGGCTGCGCACCGCCGGGGCCACCCTGCTCATGTTCGACGAGCCGTTGTCGCCGGTGCAGGGCGTCAACCTGGAAAAGGCGACCGGTGTCCGCGTCATGGATCGGGCCGAAATCATTCTGGACATCTTCGCGACCCGCGCCCGGAGCGCCGAGGCGAAAATGCAGGTGGAGCTGGCGCAGCTCGAGTATTTGCTGCCGCGCCTGACCCGCATGTGGACCCACTTGTCGCGCATCCGCGGCGGCATCGGGCTGCGGGGTCCCGGTGAGACTCAGCTGGAAACCGACCGTCGCGTCATCCGTCGCAAGATCTCCGTGTTGCGGAAGCGGCTCGAAGGAGTCGCGGAGCATCGCGCCAATCAGCGGCAGGGCCGGCGCCTGCTGCCGCAGGCGGCGCTGGTCGGGTACACGAACGCGGGCAAGTCGAGCCTGCTGCAAGCGCTGTCCGGGGCCGACGTGCTGATCGAGGACCGGCTGTTCGCCACCCTCGACACGCTCACGCGGGAAGTCGACGTCGGAGACGGCTACCGGTTCCGATTGAGCGACACGGTGGGGTTCATCCGCAAACTGCCCCACCATCTCGTCGCGTCGTTCCGGGCGACACTCGAGGAAGTGCGCGAAGCCGATTTGCTCTTGCACGTCATCGATGCCGCGCACCCGACGTGGGAAGAACAGGTCGACGTCGTCGAAGGCGTGCTGGAGGAGATCGGTCGGAAGCGGGTCATTCACGTCTTCAACAA
>DATFGN010000097.1:0-3115 GCA_035249405.1 Gemmatimonadales bacterium | reverse complement strand
AGACCCTTGAGCCCGTCCTCGAGCGGGGCACGAAAGGACGAGTACTCTCCGGCGGAGAGCAACCGGTGCACGTCGTTGCGGGCGGCGTCGGTTCCTTCCGTGGTGGCCGCGTACCAAGCCAGCACGACGTTTGCCCATAGTGGCAACTCGTCAGGTCCCGCGGTCAGCTGCCGTGCGGCAGCGGCGGCCTCGGTGCCGTGCGCGCCGGTCACCACGCCGTGGAGTACGGTCGCTGCCAACACTTCGCGACCGGAGGGGTCCAGCAAAGAAGCCTGTCGCACCAGCTCCCAGGCACTGGCGTACCGGCCTTGGGCGATGTGGTACACCTGTCGCCGCAGCAACGCGGTGACGCGTTCGGTGGGGGATTGATCCGGCGTTGCCGCGAGCACCGCGAAGGAATCGGCGAGTGCGACCGCGCGAGCCGGCGCCCCATCACCAATGAGCAGGGTGTAGCGACCGATGAAGGTTGCGATTTCGGATCTTAACGGCTGGAGGGCGGCAGGGGAGACCCGGAGCCACCAGGCCCGCATCGCGAGCTCCAGACCAACCGTCGCGTCCCACGTCGGGGCGATGGAACGCAATCGTTCAAGCGTACGCCACGCCTCGGCTGAGTCCCCAAGCATGCTGAGCAACTGTACGACGTGCAGATAGGCTTCGGGGACTTGAGGGTCGAGGCTGATGGTGCGTTGCAGGCTTTCCAGGGAGATGGTCGGCGACTCACCACTCTCCAGCCCAAGATGAAAGTACACGTCGCCGCGCTCGAGCCAGGCATCGGCGTCGTCCGGGTAGTCCCGCGTCAATCCATCCGCCAGGCGCAGCGCATCAGCGCGATTGGTGGCGGCCGCGTACTCGAGTAAGCGTCGCTGCCGGGGCGGTGCGCGGTCGAGGTGTCGCAAGGCCGACTGCACCAGGTCGTCGATGGAGTAGACCGCCGCTCCAGGACCCAGCGCGAGGGCCGAGCTGCCCCAGCTGATCGCTCGATAGAGCCCATAGTAGGCCAGCGCGAAGGTCGAGTCGTGCGCGATCGCGGCCGTGAGGCTCTCAGTGGCTTCCCGCCACTGCGCGCGGCGGGCCAGCTGTTCGGCAACCAGATACTCCTGAAGGGCGACTGGCGAAGTCGTCGTGTATTCCTCGAGGGCGCGCCGAGTGACGCCGCCATGGAGCGCGAGCCGCTGCCGGGCGAGGCCGCTGGCGATACTGTCCGCCACGGGCGCCGGCAGAGCGACTGTTCCACGGGCGCGCACGGACGCGAGCGATGTGCCTCGAGCCGACTCGTACAACTCCGCCTGGACACGGAGCTCGCGCCCGAGTGCTACCACGTTGCCAAGCACGAACGTGCCCGCTCCAGCCTGACGAGCGAGACGGGCCGCCCGAGGAACGTCGAGCGGCCCCGTCTCCGCCCCGACCTGGCGCAGGAAGGCGCGCGGCTGGATCACCCGCCACCCAGCGAACCCGTCCAGGGCGACGTTCAGTAGATCGAGCATCCCCTCGCGCAGGTATTGCGCGTCGGCCGGTCCGCTGACGCGGAAGGGAAGAATGGCGACGGCGTTGGGGTCGACGGCGACGCGGGGTGCCGCGGTGCGCGTGCACGGTGGCGGAGAGCCGTCGGGGCATTGGGCGGACAGTTGGTCGGGCGGACGGGCGGTCAAGAGAATCACCGTGATGATCATGCGACCGCCCGACCGTCCGACCGCCTGACCGATCATCGACCCTCCAGCCTCGCGAGGGCCACCCGGGCCTCCGCCACGCGTGGTTGCAGCTCGGGGTCAGCGTCCTTCCATAACTCTATGAAGTTCCGATAGGCGCGGATTGCCGCCGCTGAGTCTCCGCGTTCGTCGGCGATTTTTCCGCGCAGCTCCTCGGCCTCGGCGCGATACACCAGACCGCCGCTGTTGTCGAGGGACATCGCGTAGAGCCGACGCAGGGCATCGTCGTGCGCGCCGGCCGCTCGCTCGAGCCGGGCGAGGCGCAACGCAAAGTAGATGTCGGGGACCGTCTCGATGAACGGTGCGAGTTGCGAGCTCGCGTCGCTGGCGATCTCCAATTGCGCTCGGGCACGTGCGGTGTCGCCGTCCTGCAGGGCCCCCAGGCCCCGCAAACCGGCCAGCCGTCGCTCGGTGTAGTCGCGCACGACTCGGCCCGCCGTTGCGCTGTCGAGCGCGCGGACGGCGAACGCGTAGGTGGCCGAGTCCCTCTGCTCGCGCGCCGCCCAAGCGACGATCACCAGCGTCGCGGCGGCCGGTTCAGCGGTGCGGAGATCACGTTGCGCGAGGAAGCCGGCATTCTGTTCCCGGCCCGTGATGAGTGGATAGACCGCTGTGAACGCCAACGCGGCCACGCTCGTGGGTTCCAGACCCAGGGCCTGGTGCCCGGCTGCCCAAGCCTCTCGGTGGCGACCTTGGGCCAGACGAAACAGGGCGCCAAGGCGCCACGCCTGGGCCTGGAGGCTGTGCGGCTGCTCGGGGGCAGCCGCGAGCTGAACGAACGCATCCGCCACGCGAATCGCCCGGGCCGGGTCGTGATCCAACACTCGGCGCACTTCGATGCTCGCGCGAATCAGCGCGAGCCCGCTCAGTGAAGCGAGCCCGCGCAGCCCGGGCTCGAGCGCTGCAGGATCTTCGCCGCGTAAGCCGGCGCGCATCGCTGCCTGGATTGCCCAGAAGGGAAAGAATCGTGGCGCCGTGGCTAGTCCGCTGTCGAGCAATGCCCAGGCCTGGCCGGTATCTCCCACGACGCAGCGCAGCTCGATCGCGTGGATGTAAGCCTCGATCAACTCGGGGTCGAGGCGGATCGCTCGCTCGAATGGCTCGAGGGCGACCCGAGGGGCGGCGCCCACGCTGAGACCAAAGTGAAAATAGATCTCCCCTTGGGCGTACGCGGCGTCCGCGTCATCCGGGTAGCGCTGCCCAAGGGCGTCGGCCAGCCGGAGTGCCTCGACGCGCTTCCCCTGCCACAGGGCCGCCGTGGCAAACAGGATGTCGCGCTGCCGCGGCGGCAACCGTTCCACCAGTCGCAACGCCGGTGCCACCAAGCCCTCAGCGCTGGGGGCGGCGAGGTTCAGGTTGGAGCCGAAGGCGGTCACGATCATGAGGCGGGAATAGGCCAAACCGAAGGC
>DATFGN010000096.1:0-5866 GCA_035249405.1 Gemmatimonadales bacterium | reverse complement strand
CGTATCGGCCGCCGGGGTCACCTTGTCGAGCACCCGTTGGTCGAACGCACCTCCCGACTGCAGCTGGGCGTCGGTGAAGTTGTCCTGCAACGCGAAGAACGTGAGCGCGTTCAACGGCTCGGAGAGACCGTTCACCGCGTCGCCGGGGCCGGTCGAAAAGTCGAAGTACGCGCCCGACTGAAAACTCGCCGGCGCGGGATCGATGAACGAGCTCCCCAGTGCCGTCAGCGCCGCCGTGTAGCACGTCGCCGGGGTACCGCCACATCCCCCGGGCACCGTGGCGCGCAACACGAACGCCTTGGCCGCCAGGGCCCGGTTGAACTGGACGAACGTCGCCGGTGTGTTGAAGCTGGACAGGCCCGGCGGGACCGGGAATGGGAAATCAGCACTGCCCGCCGCCGCCAAGTCCGATTGGGCGTCGTTGAGCAGGCCGAGGATGTATCCCCAGACGCTGTCTTCGGAAACGAACGGCGCGGGCGGTGCACTCACCGGCCGGTTCACGTCCACCGGCGCGCCGAGCGATGCCCGCGTTTCGATGACGTACGCGAAGGCGAGCGCCTTGAGCGTCTTGCCCATGCCCTTGGACGCCGCTTTTTCTTCAGCGCTCAGGTCCGGTGCGCCATCAATGGCGTCGAGGTAGATGTTGGCGCTGCGAATGAAGGCGTAGCGGTCGATGTACAGCGTGCCGCCAAAGCTGCCGCCCGCCTGGACCGGCCCGAAGTACGGCTCCTGGAAGTCCGGCTGATTGTTGCCCGAGAGATTGATGCCCTCCCGGCCCATCGACCCGAGCCGCCAGATGAGCGCTTGAATGCCACCCCGGGCGGTCCCGAACAGGCCGGTCGCCGCCGCGGCCAGCTTCACGCGGGTCGGATTGTTCACCAAATCGTCCTGCGTCGGCTGATTCGTGTTCAGAATATCGAAATTGCAGGCTCCGAGGAGCAGGAGCCCGGCCGCGATCGCGAAGTGTCTCGTGCGCATGGTCAGAACCCCGCCCGGATGGAGAAGAAGAACTGGCGTGATGGAGGATACGGCCCCAGGTCGATGTTGCGGGTGATCGATTGCGACCCGTAGTTGGAGACCTCGGGATCGTAGCCGAAATAGTCGGTAATCGTGATCAGATTCACGCCCTCGAGGCTCACCCGGGCATTCTTCGCCCCGAACCACGCCGCTACGTTTTCGGGCAGATCCAGCCCGACGCTCGCGCTGCGCAGCTTCATGAAGGACGTGGACTGCACGAACGGCCGCGCGTCCCCGGTGACGAGGCACGCGTCGGTGCGCGCCTGACCGGCCGGGGTCGCGGCGTCGGGCGCGAGACTATTGCAGTCGTACAACGACAGCGTCTGGTTCTGTGCCACGCCGCCGTTCTGCCAATCCCACAGGAACGACAGCGACAGGCGGTGGACGGTGAACTCGTTGTAGAACGACCACCGGAATTTCGGGTTCACCTGACCCAGGCTGATCACGTTGCCCTGGTCGTCGGTGCCGATGATCTGCGTGATCGGTTTTCCGACTTCGACGAAAAACTCTCCGTAGGCGAGTCCATAGCCCGCGTTGGCCGGCCGGAATCCCTGGGCGCCGCCCGGCAGATCGAGCTCGAGCACGCGGTTCCTGAGGCTCGTGAAATTGGTGCGGAACAACCAGTCGAAATTGGGCTGCCGGATCGGCGTGATCCCCAGACCGATCTCCAGCCCTTCGTTCTTGATCTTGCCGCCGTTGAGGAACGCCAGCGTGAACCCGGTCGAGGGCGCCGGGGTGACGGGCACGAGCAGATCGCTCGTCTTGCGCTGATAGACCGTCACCTCGAGGTTGGCCCGTCCGTCCAGCAGCGAGGCATCGATCCCGGCTTCGATCTCGCGCGTCCGCTCGGGCCGAATGACCGGATCCCCGGCCGTCGCGCCGGCGATGGTGCCGATGCTGCCGCCGATCACCACGCCGCCCTGCAGCGTGGTGAACTTCTGGCCAAACAGCGGCTGATTGCCAGTCTCGCCGTACGACGCCCGGAACTTCACATCGCTCCCCTCCCCCATCAGGTCCGGGATCCGGAAGGAGGTGCGGACAGAAGGAAACAGATAGTACTTGCTGATGTCACCGTTGGCGCTGGTGCGCTCGGCGCGAACGCTGGCGGAGAGCAGCAACCGCTCGTTCATGCCCAGCCACTGCTCCTGCCCGTACGCCGCGACCGTGCGCTCGTGCGTGTTCTCTTCGAACGGAACGATGACCGCGCCCTGATTGACGTTTTGTTGTCCCGGCAACAACCCGCGCGCGATGATGCGGGAGCGGGAAATCGCCCGGTCTTCCCACTGCAGGCCGACCGACGTCGTCGCCGTCCACGACCCGCTGCCGGCCGTAAAGGCGTGAATCGCGTTCAGATTCCAGTTGGTGAAGCGCCCGTCCGCGTTGGACAGCGCCGATCCACCCGGGTTGGCCTGCCGCTGCTCGAAATAGAGCTCGCGCGGCGCGAACACCTGGTCCTTCTGGTTGAAGAAATCCATCCCGCCCGCGCCGACGATCTTGAGGTTCTGCCGCTCGGTTTGCAGCGCCTGAAAGGTGAGGTTCAATCCACCGGTGAACCGTAGCGCTGTCTCATCGTTCGAGCCCAGCGTGGTCGTCTGCAGCGGGTTGGAGCCGAAATAGCTGAGTCCGCCCGGATTTGGGAACACGCCGTTCACGGGCTTGAGCGGGACGAACCCCGGAATGTAGGCGAGGGCGTAGGTGACGCTGGCTCCGGCGTTGTCGTTGTTGGTGAAGCCGCGCTGCGTCGTGGTCCGGTCGAACCCCGTGGTGAGCGACATGGTCAGCCGGTCCGAGAAACTCTGGTCCAGGTTGGCTCGGAGATTTTGCCGCTGCGCGCCGGTATTGGGGATGATGCCGCCGTCCCCTTTCAAGGCACCGGACATGTAATAGCGCGTCCCCGCGGCCCCGCCCGAGACCTCGAGCTGGGTCTCGTGCGAGAGCGGTTTCTCCCCGGCGATTTCCTGCAAGTGATCGAAGGTCGGCAATGCCCCGTTCACGACATACGACTGAATCAGTGCCGTATCGCCGAACTGATCGAGCGCTTCGGGAATCGTGAACGTCCGGGTCCCGGGTCCCCGCTGCAGCTCGGAGACGCCGATGCGCTGGGTCAGGCTCGCCCGCGGCCGGCCGGTCACCCCTCGCTTCGTCGTGATCACGACGACGCCGTTCACGCCCTTGGATCCGTAGATGGACGTCGCGGCGGCGCCGCGCAGAATCTGGTAGGACTCGATGTCGTTAGTATTCAGGTCGGTGAGCCGGTTGACCGGATCATCCTGTTTCTCACCGTCGTTCCGCGTGGACTGCGGGTTGCCGCTCGCGGTGATCGCAAACAGCCCGCTCGATAGGGACGAGTTGCTGACGATGACGCCATCCACGACGTACAGCGGATCGGACGCCCCCACGACCGTGTTGGAGCCGCGAATCTGAATCTGGGTCCCGCCGCCCGGCGCCCCGGAGTTCTGCTGGATGTAGGCACCCGGCACGCGGCCCTGCAGCGCGCGGTCCAGCGCCGGCGCGGGGATCGTCGACACCTCCGCTCCCGTCACGACCGTCGTGGCGACCGCCGCGTTGCGGCGCTCGATGCCGGTTTGCTGGCCGGACACGACCACGGCCTCGAGATTGAATACGTCCTGCTCCATCGTGACATCCGCCGACGCCTGATCCGCGCCGACCGGCACCTCCCGGCGCTTGAAACCGATGCGGCGGAACAGCAACGTCACGCCCCCGCTCGGTGCCGACAGCACGTACCGCCCGTCGTCGTTCGTCACGGTGTTGAAGGCGGTCCCGACGACGGTGACATTCACGGCCGCAACAGGCGCCCCGCCGGTAGCGGTCACGAGGCCGGTGATTTGCCGCTGCTGAGCGGCGGCCACCCCGGCCCCTGCGAACAACGCGACGGCCAGCAAACCAAAAGGTTTTCCCACGATTCCTCCTCGGTGGGTGTTGCATGGACACGACGGCGGAACTCGTATGTTGCGGCCGAATTGGGGCAGTCGCAAGTCAGCCCAAGTGCAAGTGTCCTCTGTTGTAACGCGCTCGAATCCGTGATCTTGCGGGATCATGACGCTCCCCTTGCTGCTCGCTCTGCTCGCCACTCCCCTCCAGGGGCCGATCGACCACCTTCCGCACGCGAACGTGACAGTGGACCGCGACCGGAAGGAGCTGATCATCGAGCTTCCCGCCGTCGACCTGGATCCCGCCAGCGAGGGCGGGCTGACCATGGCAGAACCGCCGGTCTGTCAGGCGGTCCTCCCGATCGATGCCTGGGTGGTGGGCTATCATGTGGAAGTGCTCGACACGGCCGGGCACCGCCTGCCCCAGTCGATGCTGCACCATTTCAATCTCACCGATCCGCTGCGGCGCGATCTATTTGCCCACCTGCCGCTGCACTTGCTCGCGGCGAGCAAGGAAACCCAATCGATCAAGATCCCCTGGCTGCTGCTCGGCATGCCCGTGCTCCGCGGCCAACACGTGCTCGCAAGCGGCATGGCGGCGAACTATTGGCCGCGAGCAGCTCCCGGCGTCCGCCTCCGGCTCGTGCTGTCCTACGTCCCCGCCCGCCGGCCCTGGCCGTTGTTCTCGGCCTATCCCTGGTCGATGGACGTCATGTTCCCGTTAGGCCAACCCGGTGACGGGACCAAAGGCTTCGACCTCCCGCCGGGACGTACCGAGCGGAGCTGGGAGAGCAGCCCGGCCATCGCCGGCAAGATCATCGGGCTCTCGGGACACGTTCACGATTACGCGCGCTCCCTCGAGCTGAAGGACGTCACGACCGGGCAAGTCATCTGGTATGCCGAGCCGGTACGCGACTCCGCCGGCGTCGTATCCACGATGCCGGTCGCCCGCTTCTACAAGTGGAACAGCCTCGGTATCCGCATCGACCCCGGTCATCGCTACCGGGTCACAGTGGTATACGAAAACCCCACCGGCCAGCTGATCCACCGCGGTGGCATGGGAGCAGTGGCTGGTCTCTTTGTCCCCGCGCGCGGCGCCCGCTGGCCCGGTGTGGATCCGGCCGACAGCGTGTACCGGCAGGGCCTCAGCATCGAAATGCGCAACAGCGGAGAACGGATGTCGGACATGATGATGATGGAGCACCGCCACCGCTGATCAGCGCAGGTCCGCCGTCGCCAGAAACCTCGGTGGCCGACGGGGTTTGGCCGCCTGCTCGTACGCGAACGCCAGCTTGATGAGCGCGGGCTCGCTCCACGCCTTCCCGATGAACGACATCCCGACCGGCAACCCGCGTCCGTATCCGATCGGCACCGCCACGCTGGGATAGCCCGACACCGCAGCCGGCGTCGACGACGCACCCAAGAAGTGGTCGCCGTTCACGAGGTCGATCGTCCAGGGGGGACTGCCCGTCGGGGCGACGAGCGCGTCCACATTTTTTTCGGCGAACACGACGTCCAACCCCTCGGTGCGCGACAAGCGGCGGCAGTGCAACAGCGCTTCCATGTACGCATCGTCCGTGAGCGGACCCTTCTCCTGGGCCATCGTGAAGATTTCCTGCCCGAAGTATGGCATCTCGCGATCGCGCTGCTGATCGTTGTAGGTGATCAGGTCGGCCAGCGTTTTCGCCGGCGTGGCACCCAGACCGGCCAGGTAGGCGTTGAGATCGGCTTTGAACTCGTACAAGAGCACGGTGAACTCGGCGTCGTCGTATTCCCCGTAGTGCGGGATGTCAGCGGGATCTACGAGCACGGCACCCGCCTGCTTCATCACTTCGAGCGCCGCCTCGAACAGCCTGTCGGCGATGGCACTGTAGCCGGTGACCTTGGCCCGCATCACGCCAATGCGCGCGCCCTTGAGACCGCTGGGATCGAGAAACGCCGTGTAGTCCGTCTGCCCG
>DATFGN010000095.1:0-5948 GCA_035249405.1 Gemmatimonadales bacterium | reverse complement strand
CGCACGCTGACGGCCTTCTCGCAGGGCTTTGCTGATCTCGTCTGGGCCTCAGCCTCGCGCACGCTCTCGGCGTTCGGGTTCACGGTGAATCTGGCCACGAGCGTCTGGGATGAGACTGCCGCGAGCCACAACACGGCCGGCACGACCGGCGAAAAGCTCAACGACGCCGCCTCGGCGGGCGACCCGTGGGGCACGAGCCTGCCCGGCGCGTATGCGGCGGGGACAGCCGGAGCGCTCCTGGCCAGCCTGCCTGGGGACGTGTGGGACGAGCTCACGTCGTCGCACGTGGTCGTCGGCAGCACGGGCGTGGCGGTGGCCACGGGCGGCGCCGCCGGCGACCCCTGGTCCGTCGCGCTCCCCGGTGCGTATGGCGCGGGCACGGCGGGCAAGATAGTGGGCGACCGCATCGCCGCGTCCGTCGAGGGCGCCGTCGGCTCCGTCACGGGCGGCGTCGGTGGCAACGTGGCCGGAAGCGTCGGGAGCGTGGTCGGCGCGGTCGGCTCGGTCACCGTCGTGACCGACAAGACCGGGTATCGCCTGAGCAGCACTGGGGTGGGGGACATCCTGACCACCGCGCTGACGGAATCGTATGCGGCCGATGGCGCCGCCGCCACCCTGACGCAGTTGCTCTACCTCATCCAGCAGCTCGCGGCCGAGAAGTCGATCAGCGGTACCACCATGACGGTGAAGAAGCTGGACGGCAGCACCACGGCCGCCACCTTCACCCTGAACTCCGCCACGACCCCGACCGCGATCACGCGAGCCTCGTGATGACGCCCGACCCCTCCTTCGTGAAGGACCTGCAAGCCTACGACGCCAAGCTGCGCGTGCGCTGGGGCCGGCATACCGAGCGCTGGATCATCGAGCGCAAGGTCCCCGACCGCGATCCCGCGTGGCGCGCGGAGCGGCCCATCAACCCCTTCGGCACCAATAAGCGCGCCAAGGATCTGTGGGCCGGCTGGCGCGAGGGCTACGTCTGCGTGATGCTCGTGCACCCGTCGCTGCTCAACTGGCGCACCGTCGCGCCAGAACTCGCCGCCTCCGATAGCCAGCACGCCGGGTCGTGGGAGGCCCTCGCGGATCGCATGGACGCCGCCGACGCCGCGATGGAGGCCGAGCGGATGCGCACGGTCACCAACTGGTCGGAGTCGGCGTCGAAGGCCGGTGCAGATCACCTATTTTGGCAGCAGAAACACACCATCGCGGTGACGCAGCCGACGCCCTACGAGGCGCGTCACCCGGATGGGTTCATCGTGCGCACGCGACGGAGCCAGCCATGACCCTCGACGACCTCGCGGCCGAGATGCGCCGCAAGTTCACCGCGAGCAACGGCGAGCCAGTCACGCTGACCGCCGAGGAGTGGACCGTGATGGCGGACGCCATCCATCTGCGCGACGCGCTGGTGGAGCTCACCAAGGCGCCGGAGAACGAGCGCACGAAGCGCAAGGTGGCCGCGCTGCTGGCCAAGCACGGGAGGGTGAGGGGTGGCGCTGCGTAAGACGCTCCTGGAGATGACCACGGCGGTGCGCATCGCGCTGGATGAGGTCTCCCCGAGTTTCTGGGGACCAAACGACATCCAGCAATTTCTGAACCGCGCGAAGGACCGCGTGCACCTAGAGGTACGCCGGGCCAATCAGGGCTACTTCGAGATGAGCCGCTCCTCGCTCGATGGCTCCGTCTCTATCCTGGGCGAGTCCTACGACTGCGCCAATTTTCGCATCGTGCCCGGCACCCGAGACTTCACGCTGCCCCCGGACTTTGCCACGCTCGTTTCCAACCGCAGCCTCACCAGCAGTTATGAATGGTTGCGGTTGTCCTACCGGCGCCATAGCGACCCGGACTTCCGAGATGCCCTGGAGGAGACCACCGCGCAGACCCCACGCTTCTACACGCTGATGGGCGAGCGCACCTTGCGGATCGCGCCGCTGAGCGACATGACGCTGGAATGGGCGCTGACCTATGTCTACATCGTGCCCGACCTGACCAGCACCACCAGCACGCTCGAGATGCCGCACCCGCTCTACATGGCCGTGGAGCAGTACGCCACCGCCGAGGCGCTGATGAAGGACCACTCGCCGGATGCGGCGGCGTGGGAGGCCAAGGGCAACGCCACCATCGCGCTGTTCCTGGGCACGAATGAGCGGCAGGGGACGGATGTGGAGCACGTGCAGGGGTACCTCGAATGGTAAAGCAGCTACTTGCGACGGCGCAGAGCCTCGGAAGGCGTCTCCAGCGCTCGCTGCATCGGCCAGCCCCAAGCAAGGCGCCTATAGAGCAGCACGTGCTTGATCTTGTATCGATCCGCCAGATCGCGCAGTTTGATTCGGCGCCCCTTGAACATGACGAACGGGGTATTGCGCCGATTGTTTTCCTGGACCCTGTAAGTGGCCCATCGGCAATTCTCCGGGCTGTACGGTCCGTTCGTGTTGATCCTGTCGAGCGTATAACGCTCAGGGCCTTCGGGACGGAAGCCCATATCGTCAAGGAAGTTGCTGAACTTATCCCATCGCTTGCACATGCGGATGCCCCGCCCGCCGTAGCGCTTGAAGTCCCTAGTATTGGGGTTCGTGCAGCGCTGCCTGGCGGTTCGCCACGCCCAATATTCCGGTGTGTGCTGCGCCCCGGGCATGTCGCCAAACCGGCCACACCCACAGGACTTGCTCAGGCCAGTGACGAGGGTAAATTCGGAGACCTCTTTTTCCGTCCCGCACGTGCAGCGACACAGCCAGTAGGGTTGCGTGTTGCGGCGGGGCGCCTCGTGGATCACTTCGTAACGGCCGTACTTCTGCCCGGCCCTGGCTCGCGGATGGATGCGCGCTCGTGGCATGGCTGGATGATATCAAATGCCCGGTAGGCAAGCAAGTGACCTCAAGCATTACGCGGTCTTCGACCTCTCGGGGGGCCTGGACATCAAGACCTCCCCGCTCAAGCGCGCCGTCGCCGCCCGTCAGGACGCGCTGGTGATGGCCCGCAACTGCGTGCTGAGCACGGCGGGCGCGGTAACCAAGCGCTTCGACGCCCCCCGCGTGACCGTGCGGGCGGTGGATGCGCCCGAGGCCGACAATACCATCGCGTTCGTCATCACGGGCGGCTTGGGCGACTTCATCACGCCGACCAATAGCCAGTTCATCCCGACCAGCGGCTACCTGGACGATGCTGGCGAGTTCGTCTCCACGGTGGCCATCACCGGGGGCCGGGAATACGCCAAGTCCGACGGCACGCGCATGTCCGTGTTCGGGACCACGGAGGGCAAGCTCTACAAGCTCAACAGCGACGGCTCCACGACCATGCTGGAGGACACCTACACCACCGGGACCAAGTGGTACTTCGAGCAGTACAACGACCTCCTCCTGATCGGCAACCGCGCGGACGCGCCGCAGAAGTTCGATGGCACCACGGTGGCCAACCTGGGCGGCTCCCCGCCGAACGCGGGCGGCCCGGTGGCCGTGCACGGCAACCGCGTGTTCTGGCTCAACGGCACCACGAAGTCCGACCTCACGTGGTCCGCGCTCGATGACGAGGAGGACTACACGACGCCCACCAATGCGGGCGCCGTCACCGTGAGCCGCAATGACGGCTCCGACCTCAAGGACCTGGTGCCGTCCGTCAACGAGCTGGTGCTGCTCAAGGGCGCCCGCCCGTATCGCCTCCAGGGCACGAGCCCGGCCACCTTCACCATCACGAACGTGGTGCCGACCACCGGCAGCGTGGGGGCCATCTCCACGCAGGCCGCCCTGTTCGCGCTCAATGATGTCTGGTATCTGGGCTCGCCTGGTCTCACACGCCTCACGGCGGTGCAGGGCTTCGGCGACCTGCGCGAGTCCTTCCCCTCGGCGCCCATCCAGCCGTATTTCGAGGACGGCACCGACTTCACGCTCTCGCTGGCCAATCTCGACGACGCGGTGATGGCCTACGACAGCCAGCGCAACCGCGTGTATCTGGCCGTGGACAACGACGCCGACGGCAAGAACGACACGATCCTCTGCTACGACGGGGCGACCAAGGGCTGGACGGTGTGGGACCACCTGAGCGTGGCCTCGATGTGGACGGTGAAGAACGTGGCCACCGGGCAAACCGAAATCTACGTGGGCGGCTACGACGGCCATATCCGCGTGCTGAACCGCAACGTGGCCGAGAACGCCATCGACGCGGAGGCGCGGCATCTCTCGGCGCTCGGCTCCCCGGGCGTGGAGAAAAGCATCCGCCACGGGTTCATCTATCTCAAGGAGCAGGGCAACACCACGGTGCGCGTGGATACCAAGTTCGACTTCGGCGCGACCGGCGGCCAGACGTTCAACGTGTCGCAACTCGGCTCCTCGCACACGCTCGGGATCAACTGGGTGCTCGGCACCGATCCCCTGGGCGTGCAGTCGCAGATCGTCAAGCGGATCAACATACACGGGACGGGTGAGTTCGTGGAGATCGGCGTGCGCAATGCCAACGCGGGCGAGGGCTTCACCTGGTACGGCATGGAATTGTTCTATCGCGACAAGCGCGTGATCCGGCGCGGGACGGGGGTGGCCGTCTAATGGCGCTGACGCTCCCGCTGCAACTCCAGGACGGCGTCGTGCCGGTGGCCGCCGACTTCATGACCCTGTTCGAGTTCCTCGCCGACGCTATCGACGCCATCGGCGGCGGCACGCTGGGCTCGAGCAACCAGTTGGCGGGCGTCAACGGGGGCGGCACGGTCGCGGAGTACAAGACGCTGAACGGCACCGCCACGCAACTGTCGGTCACGCACACCGCGAACGCGATCACCCTGGCCCTCACCGCCGTCGTCGCGCTGGCCACGCGTCTGCAGGTCGGCACGAACGCGGCCGATAGCGGCGGGCTCGGCCTGGCCAATGACATGTGGATCACCGCGCGGAACATCCTCAACACCGCGAACGTGAACCTGCTCCAGCTCGACGCCACCAATCGCGTCCACCTCGGCGCGGGCGGCATCATCCGCCTGGACGGCCAGGTGGATTGCAACATCGACACGACCTCGCGCTTCCGGCTCCCCGTGGGTGCAGACAAATTCTAAATGGCCACGCCCCCACCGCCCCCACCGCCCGATCCGCCGCCGCCGCCGCCGCCGCCGCCGCCGGTGGTCGCGGAGCCGCATCTGGTCGGGACGCCCGGGGGGGCCGTAGATGGGCGCGTGTGGGTCGAGGGCGCGGCACTGCATTACATCGCCTCGACGGGCGCGGAGTACGCCACGACCGGCACGGCGGTGGGGACCGCCACCGAGGCGGGGCGGTTCTATATCGCCGGCCCAGCGGTCGAGTACATCGACGCGAGCGGCATCAAGCGCCGATTGCCGCTGACCTCGCTGGGGTCGGCAGCGCCGAGCGCGGTGGAGGGGCGCATGTGGATTGACTCCGGCGCCGCCGCGGGCAAGCAACTGCAATGGATCTACGGTGGCGTGCGCTACCAGTTCTGGAACGGAATATGAGCCTCACCTTTGCGGACGAGTTACGGCAGGCGGCCCTGATGGAGCCCGTCGGCGTGGGCGGCGTGAAGACGCTGCGCCCGCGCTACGACGCCATCGCGGTGCTGACCGTGGCCGAGGGCTTCGACCGCCTGCTCGCGCTCTGCCGGGCCAAGCGCATCTTCACGCGGCCCTTCTGGCGCGCGATGAATCCGCCCGTCGCCGCTGACGAGGCACAACTGCGCTGGTTCGTGCAGCGCCCCGGCCCGCTGGCCCTCTGGGCACCCGGCTCCTACATGCGCCTACTGGAGCGTACCGAGCCCGCGGTGGTGTGGTCGCATCTGTCGGTCGGGTCCGGCCTCAGCCTGGAGCCGAGCCGGCTGGCGATGTACCGGGCGCTGTGGGACATCGGCATCCGGCGCCTGCACAACACGTTTCACCGGGACACGCCCTACGCGCAGGCCATCATCGCGCGGGGCCAGTACCAGATCACCGAGGACGGCCCCTACCTGCGCGGCGTGATGGACCTGACGGA
>DATFGN010000094.1:0-11246 GCA_035249405.1 Gemmatimonadales bacterium | reverse complement strand
CGACCCGGGTCGGCTCCCAGGCTCATGCGGATGCCGATCTCGATGGTGCGCGCGCTCACCGAGAATGCCAGCACGCTGGCAATCCCCACCGCCGCGATGATCAGCGCCAGGAGGCCGAAGGACGCGATCAGTGCGGCGTTCAGCCGGCGCGGCGAGACGCTGCGATCCTTGAACTGCGCGATGGTCATCAATTGCTCGATCGGCGCCGTCGGCGCGAGACGCCGGACGATGCGCGTCGCCGCCGGGATCAGCGCGCCGACGTTGGTGTCGGCCCGGATCACGAGCCCGCCGCTGAAGGCCAGAAACTGCGTGAAGGGCATGAACACCACCGATCGGGGCTCGGCGTCCAGCCCGCCGTCCTGTGTATTGGCGGCGACGCCCACGATCGTGCGCCAATCACCGCTCAAAGGGGTGAACCGCAGCACCGGACCCGTCCACGCGATGCGCTTGCCGATCGGGTCCTCGCCCGGAAACAACTGGTCGGCCAGGGTCCGGTTGATGATCACGACGAGGCCCGAGCTGGGCCCATCGGTTATGGCGAACGGGCGTCCGGCGAGCAACGGAATGCCCGCCGCATCGAAGAACGTCGGATCGGCCGTGCGCAGCTCGGCTTTCGGCGTTGCGGCACCGGGGGCGAGGGACCTGCCGTCCGCCTTGATGTCGAGCTGAACGTCCGAGCCGCGCAGTGGCAGGGGGGAACCGACTCCCACCTCGATAACGCCCGGAAGCCCCGCGATCTCGCGTCGCATCAGGTCGTAGCGCTCCTTGGCTGCGGCGTCGGCGGCGGGGTTCAGCAACAGCTCCGTGGTGGTCAGCAACGGGACTTGCATCGTGAGCACCTGCTCGGTCCGGAGGCCCGTGCGCACGTCGGCCAGGCGCATCATGGTGCGGGTGAGCAGGCCGGCCCCCGCGAGCAGCACCACCGAGACGGCCACCTGGACCACCACCAGGCCGCGCTGGAGCCGTTGCTTGGCCAGCGTTCCGCTCATCCGATGTCCACCCGACAGGATCCAGGAAGCCACGCCGCCTTCCCTGGGCAGGGAGGCCAGGAACGAGAGCAGCAGCGCGACCGCGACCGAAAGCGCGAGGGTGAAGCCCAGGACCACGGCGTCGAGGCGGATCTCGCTCGCGCGGGGCGAGTACCGCTCGGCGAGCGACCGGAGCAGCCCGACGCCGCCCACGGCGATCGCCACACCCACGACGCCTCCCACGGTGGCCAGCAGCAGGTTCTCGACGAGCAGCAGCCGCCGCAGCCGGCCCACGCCGGCGCCGAGCGCGGCCCGCACGGCCAGCTCGTGCTCGCGCCGCACACCGCGCATAAGGGTGAGGTTGGCGACGTTGGCGGCCGAGATCACCAAGACGAACGCGGCGGCGCCCATCAAGAGCCACAGCGTGAGCCGGGCGCGCTCGCCGATCACCTCCTGAAAGGGGATGACGGCGACCCGGTAGTGGGAGGCGGGATCGTAGGCCTCCTTGAATTCGCTCCGCATCCGTGCGTAGACCACGTCCACTTCCGTCCTCGCCTGCTCCACGGTGGCGCCGGGAGCGAGCCGCGCCACCATCTCCGTCATGCGGTGACTGCGGCCTTCGACCATCATGGCGCTCACGTGGTGACTGCTGTTCACCATGTTGAGCAGCGCATCGATCCGATCCGGAAAGAACGGCGCGGGTTGGAGCACCCCGATCACCATCACCGGTTTCTTGTCGAGCGTCAGCGGCTGGCCGACGATGCTGGAGTCGCCACCAAAGCGCTTCATCCAGTAGGCGTGCGTGAGCACCGCCACGGGTTGCGCACCGGGTCCGTCGTCGCTGGGCCGCGTCACTCGGCCGAGCACGGGCGAGAGTCCCATGACCTCGAAGTAATTGCCGGTGACCAGGCCCACACTGATGCGCACCGCGCCGTCGTCTCCCTGCAGAATCGAGCTCCACGGGGAGTACTCCGCGATGCCGGCCAGCGCCGGAACGCCATTGCGGAAGTCGCGCACCTCGGGAACGGAAAAGGTGATGTTCTCGCCGCCCTGCGCGTCGGTGGACTGTCGCAGATAGACCAGGCGGTCGCCGTCACGATTGGGCAGCGGCTTGAGCAGCACGCCGCGAACGACGCTGAAGATGGCCGTGTTGGCGCCGATGCCGAGCGCCAGCGTCATGACGACCACCGCGGTGAACGCGGGACTGTGGCGCAGCGCGCGCACGCCGAAGCGAATGTCGGCGGCAATGCTTTCGAGCCAGGGCACACCGCGCCGGTCCCGGACTGCCTCAGCGGCCTGGGTGAGCCCACCCGACGCCAGCAGCGCTTGTCGACGCGCGGCGTCCGGGCTCATGCCACGCCGGATGTTCTCGGCCGTCTCCATCTCGAGATGGGATTGCAGCTCTTCGGTGAGATCGTCGTCAGCGCGGTGTCCGGTAAAGACGCCGGCCAGGCGTCGCAGCGCAGCGCGCAGCTGTTTCATGGGGCCTCCCGTCGAGGCGCGAGGAAGGCGGCGATCAGATCGGCGGTGCGATGCCATTCGCGGGCTTCATGTGCCAGCTGTTTGCGCCCTGCGGCGGTGAGCGAATAGAACTTCGCGCGACGGTTGTTTTCCGACTGGCGCCATTCCGGTGTGACGAAACCCTCTTGCTCCAGTTTGAGTAGGGCAGGGTAGAGGGTGCCGTAGTTCAGCTTGAGGCGGTTGTTGCTGGTCTCTTCGATGCGGCGAGCGATGCCGTAGCCGTGCAGGGGCCCCAACACCTCGAGGGTCTTGAGAATCATCAGGGCGAGCGTGCCCTGTTTCACGTCCAGCTTCTCCGCCATAACCCCGTCCTATTGGATTCCCATATGACGATGGCTGGCGGGAGATTGTTTCGTGAGCCGGGCCGATGACCCTAACTCATTGTTTGCTGACGAGTTAGAATCTCGTATGCGATTCGGTTTCGGCTTGCTCTGCCTCCTTGTGTGCGGCGCCGGTCTGCCTGCCGATGCCGCGGCCCAAACCACCCACCACAGGCTCGTCGCCGTGTTTGCCCATCCGGATGACGAACGCATCGTCGGGCCGCTGTTGGCGCGCTACGTGCGCGAGGGTCACGATGTGTACCTCGTGATTGCCACGGATGGGCGCAAAGGAGTGCGCGACCATGCCGGCATTCCGGCGGGCGACTCGCTCGCACACGTCAGGGCCGACGAAGCTCGCTGCGCGGCCCGGCAGCTCGGCATTCATCCGCCGATCCTGCTCGGCTTCGAGGATGCCGGCTTGGCGTCGTTTGCCAGTCTGGAAGGGCTGGAAGCGAAAGTGGACAGCGTGTTGCGTTCCCTGCAGCCGGATGCGGTGATCAGCTTCGGTCCGGAGGGTGGGACCGGGCATCCGGATCACCGGCTCGTCGGGGACGTCGTCACCCAGGTCGTGCAAGGTGGCGGGAGCACCCTCTCGCAGGCGCTGTACTATCCGTCCCTGCCCACCGAGCGCATGACGGACGCGCCGCCGGCGCAACCCACCATCGCGACACTCCCGCAGCGCTACCTCACGGTCGCCGTGCCGTTTACTCCCGCGGATCTCGAAGCCGGGCGTCGGTCGTTTGCGTGCCACCGGACGCAGTACACGCCCACGGAGATGGACGCGATCAACCGCTACCTCGCCCACGGGTGGGGCGGCACCGTGCAGCTGCGCCCGTGGAATGGCGGGGCAGCGCACCGCACCGAAATCTTTCCCTAGAACACGACCGTCTGGATGGAGTGGGGCCGCGCCGTAATCTCCATCGCTGCAGCGCCGACCACGAGATTGTACTGCGCCGCGTTTGCCGTCGGGTTCATGACCACGACCGCTACTGTCCCGTCTGGGTTGACGAAGGCAGTCGTGAGCAGCTGGCTGCGGCTCGGGGCGGCGAGGATCCGTTTCGCGCCGGGACGGATGAATCTCGAGAAATGGCCGATGTAGTAGTACGAGTTCGTATAGATCAGCTTGCCGGTTCGAGTGTCGGCGTGGATCGGGGCGAAACAGAAGTTCCCCACGTGATTGGGCCCGCCCTGCTCATCGAGCAGGATGTTCCAGTCGGTCCACCCCTCGGCCCCAGAATTGAAATCGTGAATCATCGACCTCCCGTAGGCCTCCCCCAGACTCCACCGTCCATAGGCCGTTGAATCAAAATTCGCCGGCGTGCCTTCGGTAAAGATGATGTGCTTGTCGGGGTAGAGCCGATTCACCATCGCGACGTTGTCGTACATCTGCGTGCCACCCGACCAGTCCTCGTACCAATGGAAGCCGATGCCATACGCGTACTTTGCGGCGTCCGGATCGTCGAAGATGGTCTGGGCCCGCTGGATGATCAGGTCGCGGTTGTGATCCCACACCAGGATGTTGACGTCGCTGGTCCCCTCCTGCGCCATGACCGGTCCGAGATGGTGCTTGAGAAAATCCCGCTCGACGTCCGCCTGAAACACGCAGGATTCCCAGGTCTGGGTGGCCATCGGCTCGTTCTGGATCGTGATCCCCCACAAAGGCACGCCCGCGGCCCGGTAGCTCTTGATGAACTTCGTGTAGTAGAGCGCCCAGGCATGGTAGTACTCGGGGAGCAGCGTCCCGCCGTGCAACATGTCCTTATTGCTCTTCATGTAGGCGGGCGGGCTCCAGGGACTGGCGAACAGCTTGAGCCGGTTCCCGCTGGCCACCATCGCTCGCTTGATGAGGGGGATCTTGAACTGCAGATCATGCGCGATGGAGAAGGACGTCAGGTCCTTGTCCCCCTCGGCGACATAGGTGTAGCTCGCGCTCGAGAAGTCACAACTGTTGATGTTGGTCCGGCCCAGCGTGTAGCCGATCCCGCGGTCGGTGCTGTAGTACGCCGCGATCAGCTCATCCTGGCGAGCCGGCGGGAGCTTCGCGAACGTCTCGGCCGAGGCGTCGGTCAGAGCGCCGCCAATCCCGGTCATCGGTTGGAAGGTTTTCCGCGGATCGACGAAGATGTACACCTTGCTTTCGGATGTGGCCCCCGGGTCCCCGAACACCAGCGTGTCGGCAGGCGTGAGTCTCAGGGCGGAGCTGTCGGCCGTGGTGTAGACGACGGCTCGTTTTCCGGCCACCGTGGCGACGACTCGGGGAGCGGTGTTGCCGCATCCCGTGAGGAGCCACACGGCCACCAGGGCTGCGTATCTCATCGGTAGCTCCGGCCGAAGCCAAACGGGTAGAGCGGACGCGGGCTGTCATAGGGCAGGTCGGGTCGTTGCGCGGCGACCGCCTCCATCGAGGCCGGGAGCTCGAACGGCAACTTCCCCTGGGGTGCCGCGCGCCCGGTGATGACGTCGAGCAGCGCTGCGTCGCTCACCCCGAAGTTCGCGATGACGGCGCGGGCGCGGTCCCGGATCGGCGTCAGGATCGCCGGGCGATTCAGGTAGACCGTCACGATCGTGGGCACCACGGCGCTCGCCTGCTTGAACGCCTCGTAATCCGGATCCCCGTCACGGAAGGCGAGGCTCCCCTCTGGAATGAAGGTGGCAAAGACAAAGCCCGGGTGCAGCATCTCCTTGGGTGCGCTGAGGCGTACGATCGCTACGTCGGCCTGGCGCGGGTCGCTCACAACGGTCCATCCCTCGCGGGTCGCCGCTTCGGGCGCGATGCCGTGCAGGAACACCCGTAGCGCGCTGGTTCGCCCGGTGGAGCGCAGTGGCAGGACCTCGCCCTTGTTCTCGAGCAGCACGAGCGCACGACGTTGCCCCTCGACCCCGGCGGCGCGGAACGCTTCCGCGCCAACGCGATTGGCTGCCGCCGCGGGGTCGACGTAGGGGTCCTCGAATAGCCCGAGGGCGAACTTCTGAATGAGGACCCGTATTGCAGAGCTGTCGACTCGCGCTTCGGGCAGATCGCCGGCCTGCACCGCGGCGACGAGCAGGCCAGTGCGCTCGGTGCCACCGAACTGATCCACCCCCGCTTGGACCGCTTTCACAAAACGGCCGCGCATCGGCAGATCTTCCACGCCCCAGGGCATCCCGACGTCGGCGAAACTGGGGCGCTCGCCGGCAGGCGCACCTTCCCGACAGCGCACGCCGCAGTCGTTCGTGATGGACCAGTCGGTGAGAACCACCCCCTGAAATCCGTACCGGCTCCGCAGCATGTCGGTGAGGATCTGGCGGCTGTAGCCGGCCCCAACGGCTTCCATCGGTTGCCCCTGCCACGTCGCGCCCTGGAGGATCGAGTACGTCGGCATCACGCCCGCGGCGTTGGCAGCGAAGGCGCCCAGGAACGGTCGCACGTGGTAGTCGAGATTCTTCCCGGGAAACGTGGCGAAGCGGCCATAATAGTTATGGCTATCGAACCCATCCGCGGCCGCCCCGTAACCCACCCAGTGTTTGACGACCGTCAGGACGCTCCCCGTGTCCACGCCGGCCGCGCCGTGTTGAAACCCTTCCACGTAGGCGTGGACCAGCCGCCCGGCCAGGTCGGCGTCCTCCCCGAACGTGCCGTTGATGCGGCCCCAGCGCGGCTCGGTCGCGAGGTCGGCCTGCGGCGAGAGCGCCATGTGGATGCCGACGGCGCGGTACTCCTGGCGGGCGATGTCGCCGAAGCGTCGCACCAGGCCGGTGTCGCCCAGGGCAGCGAATCCCACCGGCTCCGGCCACTGCGAAAACTGCCGCGTCTCGTTCGACGCGCCGGGCACGTACTGAAAGTGGTGACGGGGGTCGGTGCTGATCGTGATTGGGATGCCCAGTCGGGTGCGCTCGGCGATCTCCTGCAGCGCGTTGTTCTGGGCGGCGAGCGTCGCGGGATCGCCGGCCAGGCGGGTGATCACGCTCGTCACGTGGGCACTGTCGATCAGCACCCGGTTAGCCATCGTGTCATAGCCGGCGCCCATACCGACCGTGCCCAGCGGGCCGGAGGTGCGCGCGGTGCCGTGCATCATGGTGCCGGCTTTCTCGTCGAGCGTCATCCGCGCCACGAGGTCCCGGGCGCGCGCCGCGGGCGTCAGGCGCCAGTCCTCGTACGGCTCGAGCGCGCCGTTGCGGTTCAGATCCTTGAAGCGCAGGCCGTCGCGCTCGAGGATCGGCGCGCCGCGCGAGCCGAGGCGCGCTTGCGCCGTCAGTGGCGCCCAGGCGATGACGAACGCCGCCAGGGGGCTAAGAAATCGGAGCCGCCGGTTTGGCCGCATAGATGAACTCGTAGTAGTCGCGCATGGTGAGGTCCGCTGCTGCCGCTTCGTCGACGATCACGATCGCATCCTGGTGCAGCTGGAGGGCGCTGGCCGTGACCATGCTGGTGACCGGGCCCTCGACGGCCCCGGCGATCGCCTTAGCCTTCGACTTGCCGCTCGCCACGAGCACCAGCTTGCGGGCATCGAGGATCGTCCCGACACCCATGGTGATCGCATAGACCGGCACGTCTTCGCGACGATCGAAGAAGCGCGCGTTGTCGTCGATGGTTTGTTTGGAGAGCGTCTTGAGCCGCGTGCGCGAGCTCAGGGAGCTGGTCGGCTCGTTGAACGCGATATGGCCGTCGCTCCCGATGCCGAGAATCTGCAGATCGATCCCGCCGCATTCCGCAATACGCTTCTCATACCAGTCGCAGAAGGCGGGATAGTTGCTGGTCGTGCCCGATGGGATGTTGATGTTGTGCGGCGGGATGTTCACGTGCTGGAAAAAGTGCTCGTGCATGAAGTAGTGGTAGCTCTGCGGATGATTCGCGGGCAGGCCCACGTATTCATCGAGGTTGAACGTCGTCACGCGGGAAAAATCGATCAGCGCCGCCTTGTGCAGCCGCACCAGCTCTTGATAGAGGCCGAGGGGCGTGGACCCGGTGGCCATGCCGAGCACCGCATTCGGCTTGGTGTTGAGCACCTCGACGACGATCTGTGCCGCGAGCTTGCTCATCTGCTCGTAGTCGCGCTGAACAATCACTTCCATCGAGAGCCTCCAGCGGGGAATCTCGGGATCCTGAATCGCGTGTTTCGATTGAGGAACCAGAGAATATCAGCAGATACGGAAAACGGGGAGTGGCGCCGGCTAGCGTGCGTCGTCGGTGAGCACCTCGTCAAACGTGCGAATGACCGGATGCCCACTGCTCGGGGGCACGGGCGCCGGCGGCCGCACGCACAGCCTGGTGTGCAGGCCGGCCAGGCGTGCCGCATCGAGCTCGGCGGCCATGTCGGAAAGAAACAGCACTTGGGCCGGTAATTGCTCCAGCCCTTCGGCGATGCGCTCATAGCTCTGCGGCGCGGTCTTCGGTCCGGTGGTCGTGTCGAAGTACGCGCGGATGAACGGACGCAAGTCCCCGGCGGTCGAGTTGGCGAACAAGCACTGCTGCGCCTGTACGCTGCCCGACGAGAAAATTGCAATGTCCCGCCCGTGTCCTTGCCAGCGCGCCAAGGCCGGCGCCACGTCCGCGTAGACCTGACCGCGGACGTCGCCCGCTCGATACCCCGCTTCCCAGATCTTGCCTTGCAGGGACTTCAGTCCCGTAGACTTGCGGTCACGATCCATCAGCCAGTGTACATACGCCACGACCGACTGGGTGTCGTCCCGCCATGGGGGAGGGAGTTGGGGTCCGGGAGGCTCGGCCACGTGCTCGGCGTACAGCGCCGTGAGGTCGGCGCGGACGTCGGGCTCGGCGCCGTGGCGCTCGATGAATTCCTGCACGCGCGCGCGCGCGTAGGGAAACAACAGCTGGTGGACGAACTCGACGGGCGTCGTCGTGCCCTCGACATCCAGCAGGACGGCGCGGACGTGCTTCAGCTCGACACGGTCCCGAGCGGGATGTACGTGGGGCCCATGCAGACGGGCTGGTAGCCTTTGTCGGTGCCGCTGTTCGTGTAGTGCGGCGTCCAGCCGGACTTGTCCTGGAACAGCCGGATCGCGCGGATGTTGCGATCGGCGCACAGATCAAACCAGTGCCACGTCCCCCGGGGCACGCGGATCAGATCGCCCGCCTCCACCTCGATCGCGATCACCGGTCCTTTGCCGTCGCGAGGGTGGATATGGAAGAGCCCGCTGCCGCGAACAATGAAGCGGACCTCATCCTCGTCGTGATAGTGCTCGGTGCTGAACTTCGCGAGCATCGCCTCGAGGCCCGGCGTCTGCGCGGTCACGTCGATCACGTCGGCCGTGACGTAGCCGCCCTGCGCCTTGAGCCGCTCGATTTCCGGGGTGTAAGCGGCCAGCACGTCGTCGGTGGACGCATCCGCCGGGACCCGCTCGGAGACCGGCCAGCGCTCGTACTCAATGCCCAGCGTCGCCAGGTACTTGGTCACTTCCTGCTGATCGCGGAGAGTCCGTTTCTCCGCGGGGATTCTCACGGTTGCCATGTCATGCCTCGCTTTCGTCCCGTCACTTCGAGCAAAAATTCCAGAATCTCCACCTGCCGCTTGGCCGCGGCGAGATCCCGTCCCCAAGTATAGAGTCCATGCCGCCGGATCAGGAAGCCGTGCGCGTGGGGCTGCTCCGTCAACAGCGACTCGACCTGCGGCACCGCCGCCCGCCAGTCCTGGGTGTTCTCGAGAATCGGGAGCCATTCGCGGTGCTCGTGCGTGTCCACGCTATCCAGGCCTTTGAGCATCTCGTATTCCTCGATGGCCAGTCCCGCTTCGGTGGTGGCGTCCGAGAGGATCGTGCTCCAGATCGAGTGCGTATGCAGCACCGCTCCGGCGTGGCGGACCGCCGCGATCGTCAGGTGCAGACTCGCCTCAGCCGAGGGCCGGCCCGCCCCGGCCACGACGGCGCCATTCGCGTCGATCTCCACGATCTGGTCAGCCGTGAGGAGACCCTTGTCCACGCCGCTGGTGGTAATAGCGAGCCGTAGCGGATCGCGCGTCACTACGGCGCTGAAGTTGCCGCTCGTGCCCAGCGCCCAGCCCCGGGCATAGCAGTGGCGGCCGATGTCGGCCAGCTGCGCCGCCAGCTCGGTAAACGGAGCAGCCGTGCGGTTCATGAAGCGAAGATACCGCCTTCACGCCATCGTCATCACCACCGGGGCGTGATCACTCGTGCCGACCGCGCTCTGCACGACACAACTCGTGGCTCGAGCCGCAACACTCGGTGAGGCGAGCAGATAGTCCAGGCGCCACCCGATATTTCTCGCCCGTAGGTTCCGCCACGGCGCCCACCAGGTGAACAGCCCGGGGTTGTCGGGATCGAACACGCGCCCCAGATCCGCCAGGCCGACCGCGAGCAGCGTCTCGAACAGCGCACGCTCTTCGGGTCGCTGACCGACCGCGTTGGGCTTGCGCTCCTTGGGGTGCACGTCCAGCTCCGTCCGCGCGATGTTGATATCGCCGCAGAGCAACAGCGCGCGCCCGTCGGCGTGCAGCCGCTGCGCCCACGTGGTGAGCTGCGTCAGGAAGCTCACCTTCGCCGCATAGTCCTTCCCGCCGTTCGGGACGTAGACGGACGCGACCACCAGATCGCCGTGATCCATCTGGACGATGCGGGATTCGAAGTCGAAGGGTGGATGGCTGTAGACCGGCTCTGTGGCGACCAGATCCTTGCGCACCTGCAACGACACTCCCGAGTAGCCCTTGCGGCAATGCCAGAAGGCGTGGTAGTCGGCGAGCCGGCATTCCTCGGGGATCTGATGCAGCTCCGCCTTCAACTCCTGCAGGCAGACTACGTCGGGCCGCTCGCGCTCGAGCCACTCCCGGACCTGGGTCGCGCGGGCGCGGATACCGTTCACATTCCAGGTGGCGACCTTCACCGGAAGCGGTGACTACTCCACCCGGTCGAGGTCACCCTCGGGTTGTCCTCTTGCTCGAATGTGTTTCCTTGGGCTGAGAGCGCGCTTCCAGCTCTGCAAGAGCCATATAGGTGACCGTGTCCCATGCGTTGTGGATACCGATGAAGAGCAGGACCACCGTAGCCGCAGCGATCGTGAACAATGCCGGGGTCGATGCGCGCGGGAGGATCGGCGCGGCCACCACGAGGGTCAGGTAGGCGAGGAAGGGAAGGATCATGTGCCATACCCAGTCTTCCAGCACCGGCCGGTATTCGGTTTGTCGGCGTGCGCGCCGGGCCACGATCCCGACGTAGACGATGCCGGCGACGCCGATCAGCCCGAGCAGCCATCCGACGTAGGACATGGTGCGCCACGGCGCGCTGAGCGTGGCCGAGACGAGCAGCGCGGCGCAGAAATGCACGACATTGGGTGTGGCGAAGGTGTTGATCGTCAGATTCTCCGCTCGCGTCCGCCGTTGAGGGATCAACGTGATCACGACGAACATCAATCCCGTGAGACCGGCGGAGGACGAGCCGACGATCACGTAGAAACTTTCCCAGGTGGGAAGCGGTGAAACGCCGAGTG
>DATFGN010000093.1:0-2943 GCA_035249405.1 Gemmatimonadales bacterium | reverse complement strand
TGAATTCTAGGCGCGCTGCTACCCGGAGGCAACCGCGACCGCTATCGCCGCCTCGTGCGTGTGGGACAAGGAAACGAAGATTCGCGTTACGCCCATCTCGCGCGCCCGCAGAGCGGCGAGCCCCGTCAAGGCGACCTCAGGCCGGCCGTCCTCGGCGCGCACCACCTCGATGTCGCGCCACCCGATGCCCCGCGCCGCAGCACTCCCCTGCAACGCCTTGTAGACCGCTTCCTTCGCGGCCAGGCGGACCGCCACACTTTCCGCTGGATCCGTTTTCGAGCGGCAATAGGCGGCCTCTCCCGGAGTGAGCAAGCGATCGAAGACGTGGCTGCCCTTCTCCGCGAGCATGACTCGGACGCGCGCCACTTCCACGAGATCCACGCCGACGCCGCCGACCCCGCCGCTCGGAAGAGTCATCGCGTCACGAACAGCCGCCGTCGCAGCACGTGGCCGTCCAGCTCCAGAACCACGAGGTAGGCACCATTGGTGACCGTCCGGCCGCCGGCGGTCAGGTCCCACGCATACTCCGTCGTCCCGGGCGCCAGGGCTGCCTCCACGAGCCGCGCCCCGGCGAACGTATAGATGCCGAGTCGTGGGGCGCCGGTGCCCGCGGGCCAGGAGACCCAGACCAGTGCGCTGCGCACGGGGTTTTCAGACACCTCGAGTGCCGCGGGTGCGGCCAGCGAGTCGAGCGCCACCGTCGAATCGCTCGCGATCCCGACGGCATCGACCCACCACGGGTACGACTCCGAGACGAACCGGATTCGCGCGGCCCGTGCGCCCTCCAGCTGGGGCACATCCACACGCAGCGGATACCAGGCCGGGCCATCACCCACCAGGTCCAGCACGTTGCTCCACGTGACCCCGGAGTCCCGCGATGCCTGCACCAGTCCGTGGAACTGCGGGCTGAACGTCGAGCCGCGGTACTTGGTCCAAAAATGAAGCCACAGGTGGGTGCGTCCGGTCAGGTCGAACGCGGGCGAGGTGAGGGTGTCGGTCGTAATCGTGGCCCATGACCAGGCACCCACGAGCGCATCGTTGGAGCGCGTCCAGCCCGTCCAAGCGAGGTCCGTGTCTTCCGCGCCCGCCACGGAAATCAGCTCGGCTTCGAGACCGATTCCATCCACCCGCACCGCGCGCGCTCCGTCGACGCTGACGTCGGAGCGCCATACCCACCGCACCACGCCGCGTGCCAATGAATCCGTGGACAGGGAGCGGGTCGTGACCGCGCCCGTCCTGGTGCGAATGCTGAGCCCAAACGGCATTGGCCCCGAGGCAGGGAGGCTCACCCACGTCTCCGGCCAGATCGATTCCACGCGCACCGGCGTGGGCACGGTCCCGGTCGGCCCGGTCGCAAGCGCCGGAGCGGCGGCGGCGGTGATCACCGCCAGGGCAAAGGGCAGGTTGTCTCGAAACACGCGCCGCACGAGCGTCGAGTCGTCGGGAAACACGAACCCGTAGTAGAACCCGGAGTCCGGCGTGCAGCAGCCGCTCGTCAGCTCTGGTGTGATCGCGATCGAGCCGTGAGCCCGATACGCCCAATCCGTGTACTCGCCGTTGGTCGTGTAGAGGATCCACCCCGGTCCCGGATGATAGCGGTCTTGTAATGATGCCGGCACGCTGTCGCGCACCGCCGAATTCTGCTCGGTGCCGGTGAGCGCGCGAAACACCGGCAAGTCGGGCGAGAAGGCGCCCGCGCGGAAGCCGTACGGGTACAGCAGCATCCCGCCGTAGGTGTGGTAGGAGACGGACACGACCGGCGGATGGGCCGCATGGAATGCGACGATCGCCTGGGTCTCGGGCTCCGACGCCGGAGCGGTACCGCGGTAGATCTCGGAAATGGGCAATCCGCTCGAACCCAGGTCGTCGAGACCCCAGAACGCGGGATAGTTGCGGTTGGGGTCCACGCCGAAGCTGCCGTCGCCATTGGGACGCCGGTTCTTGCGCCACAAGCGGTCGGTCGTGAAGGTGAACTGATAGCCGTCCGGATTCTCGACGGGAATGACCCAGATGTCGCGCGCCGCGAGCAACGAGACCGAGAGCGAATCCGCCAGCCAGCGAATCAGCTGCATCGCCATTTCGGTCGACACCCACTCGCGGGCGTGATGCGTCGCCAGGAACAGCACGTTGGGCCGAGCCGGATCGTCGTTGGGATCGCCGATCTTCACTGCGAGGATTGGCCGTCCCTCGATCGAGGCCCCGATGGAATCGACGTGAATCAACGTGTCGGCCGCGGCCCAGGCGGTGAGGGTGGCCCGGATGCCGGTGAGCGGCTTGTCGAACGAGCGGAATACCGTGAAGCTGTCTGCAGCCGCACCGGCCGGCGGGGCGCCGGGGACCGGCGCGGCGGCGAATCCACGCGCGGCGAGCAAACGCTCCGTTTCGGGCGACGCGACGACGTACGCCTCCAAGCCCGACGGCGTGCGGCGCAGGTCCGACACCTCGAATCCCAGACGAGCGAGCGAGTCGAGCCCGGCGGGACCAGAGACCGGCACAGTAATCATGCGCAGCTGGCCGGCGAGCGAGCCGGACAGCCCTACGAGTAGAACTAGAAACCCAATTGCGCGGCGAGCCATGCGGGAGCCGGAAGGTAGCCGCCCACGACGAGCGCCAGCCAGATCGCCAGCGCGGCCAGCGGCGCCCACACGGCGATCACCGGCCACAAGGCCGGTCGCCACGACAGCAGCGTCTGGAGCTCCGGAGCCCAGCGGGTGCGCTCCTGTTCAACCTGGGCTTCGAGCGCGAGCCACGCGGCCTCGAGGCGTCGCGCCGCGAGCAATTGCCCGTCCTGCCACTCGCGTCGCGATTCGGGATCCCCGGGCCACGCCTCGCGCAGCGCGAACGCCGTCCGGCCCACCGTGTCCAACGCCTGCTCGAACCCATCTCCGCCCGAGGCGAGGCGCGCGGCGAGCGCCCGGCGCTCCGACCCGCTCAAGGCGAGCG
>DATFGN010000092.1:0-3917 GCA_035249405.1 Gemmatimonadales bacterium | reverse complement strand
GAAGCGGCGCGGGCGACCGTGTTCGCCTGGGCGCGGGAACAGCTGACGGGGCCGGTGGGGCAGTCGCTGGAAACCTACGACTGGCGCTGGTTCGCGCAGGCCCCGCTCAATAATGCCGTGGTGATCGCGCAGCGGATCTACCGCCAGAGTCTCAATCTGTTCGATGAGTTGTACGCCGAAAGCGGCGGGAGCATGCCGGAGACCATCCGCGCCATCCAGCTGCGGGTATTCACCCAGCCGAACGGCGATGCCTACCGAGCGCTGTATTCGCGAGCCGGAGTACCGGCGAACTAATCGAAGCGCACCCGCCGATGGGCGAGGCGGGACGCGGGATGTTCGACTTCGGCCAGCGCGTGAGCCACGCCGGGAATCGCGCTCATCCGCGTGCCGCCTTCGGTGAGGACGCCGACGATGTCCGCGAGCACATCGCGCCCGGGGCTCTCGATGGGATGCTCGAGCGTGAATGCGGCACCGGTGTGGTCGCGGGCAACGGCGGCAGCGAGCTCGGTCCACCCGGTGTCAGCGGCCAGCGGGCGGAGTGCTACGAGCAACGGGACGCCGGCCGTGGCAAACCCGGCGCGCGTGACGAGCGGGGCATCGAGCAGGTCCGAAAGCGTATTCCAGATCGGGAGCGTGGGACCGACCGGCACCACCTGGCCGAAGCGCCACCCGCGATCCTGCGCCAGCTCGGCGAAGGCACGGATCAAGGCTTCGTCCCCAGGGGCGACCGGTCCCGGCCGTGGGGCCAACACGGTGCCGCCCGTTTCGGCGAACCAACGCTCGGCCGGCAGCAGATCGTCCGGCTTGCGCGGGGCGTACGACGCGTAGCGGCGGGTCACGTAGATCTCGTGCTCGGCGGTGGAGCGTTGCTCGTCGTGGTCGGATGCCTGGGCCGCGCCTTCGAACGCGACCTCCGCCGCGACATAGCGTCCGGCGTCGCGCAGCACACGGCCGCGCAGCTTGAGCGTTTCGGTGTGCGGCTCGAGAGCGAACGCGCGGTCCAACGCGAGCAGGGCGCGATTGCGGTCGCCCAATCGGTACGCCGCAACGCCGAGCTCGTGCCACACGAGACCGAGGTCGGGGTCGCGTTCGGCTGCGCGCTCCAGTACCGTCAGAGCGTCGTGGTATCGGGCCAGCTCGATCAACGCCGCGCCGGTGAGTGCCAGCGCGAAGGCGGACTCACCGAACTGCACCTGGGCGTTCTCGGCGACGTGCAACGCGTCATCGGCGCGGCCGCGGCTCCGGAGCAGCTCGAAGTATTCCGCCCAACACGGCTTCAAGTCCGGTTGGATCGTCAGGAGATCCCGGTAGGCGATCTCCGCTTCGTCGGTCCGTCCTTCTTGCACCAGGTAGCGCGCGCGCGCCATCGCACGCTCGCTTGGGGCGTCGGGGAACAAGTCGAACGATGCCGTCGTTCGCATGGCGGCAAATCTACCGCGGCCCTACGCGCTGGCTAGCCGCGCTATGAGGACACTAAATTGTCGACCATGGATCAGGCCCGATTGTTGAATGAGCTGTCCGAATTCCTCCGCATCCCATCGATTTCCACTTTGCCCGCGCACAACGACGACTGTCGTCGCGCGGCGGAGTGGGTCGCGAACGACTTGCGACGGCTGGGCTGCCGCGATGTCCAATTCCTGGGCAGTGAGTCGCATCCGGTCGTGTGGGGCGTCGGCCCGGACGTCCCGGGTGCACCGACGCTCCTGCTCTACGGACACTACGACGTTCAACCCCCGGATCCCCTCAACGAGTGGACGACGCCGCCGTTCGAGCCGACGATCCGCAACGGGCGCCTCTACGCGCGTGGGGCGGCCGACGACAAAGGCCAGGTGTTCTGTCTGTTGCGCGCCATCGAAGCGGGTGGACCCCCGCGCGTCAACTATCGCTTCCTGATCGAAGGGGAAGAAGAGCACGGGAGCAAGGCGTTGTTCGACGTGCTACGACGCGAGCCGGAGCGGACCATAGCGGACGTCGCGCTGGTGGCCGACATGTCCTATCTCGCGCCGGGCTGGCCGGCCGTCTACACGACCCTGCGGGGGATGTGTTACGTCGAGATCACGGTCCGGACGGCGAAGTCAGACCTGCACTCGGGCGAGTATGGCGGCGCTGCGCCCAACGCGCATGAGGAGCTGGTCCACTTGCTGGCCCGGCTCAAGACAGCCGACGGCAAGATTCACGTTCCCGGTCTCTACTCCACCGTCAAGCCACCGACCAAAGCGGAGCGCGCCGCCTGGAAGAAATTGCCGTTTCGCGAGCAGGACTTTCTCAAGCGGCGCGTGCAGGCGAAGGCCCTGACCGGGCTGAAGCATCGCTCGGTGCTGGAGCGCTTGTGGGCGCTGCCAACCTTCGAAATCCACGGCATCACGGGCGGGTTCACAGGGGTCGGCGCCAAGACCGTCATCCCGGCCGAGGCAACCGCCAAGGTCAGCCTGCGGCTGGTGCCGAACCAGAAGATGCGCACCGTGGAGCGCCAGCTCACCGCAGCCGTGAAACAGCTGACACCGAAGTATGCGACCGCGACCGTCCGGTTCCTGCATGGCGCCGATCCGGCCCGGATCGGCATCGATCACCCCGCCTTCCAGCTGCTGGACCGGGCGTTTCGGGAAGTTGTCGGGCGGGGAACCGTACCGGCCCGGGCCGGAGGCTCCATCCCGGTCGTTCCGGCGCTGGGTGCACACGGAACCCCCGTCATCCTCACGGGGATCGGCCTGCCGGATGACCGACTGCACGCGCCCGACGAAAAGCTCGACCTGAAACAGTTGTGGGATGGGATCGAGGTGTTCAAGCGATTCGGGGAGCTTTTGGGTGCGGCAAAAGACGTAAGGAGAAAACCGTAGAGGAAGAGACGTATGGAGAAGGCGTTGACGCTCTTCTCCTTACGTCGTTCGCTCTCTGTGACCTTGTGCACATCACCAGCCTCCCGCCGTCTCTCATATTGATACCATGTATCGCCCTCTCTACCTCGCCGGAATCGGATACCTCGCCGTGTGCGGGGCGGTGCTCGTTCTTCACCAGCGGCACCCCAAACCGACTCCGCCGCCACCACCGCCCGCGATGCTGCGGTTCGACGGCAACGCGGAGCAGTGGTACGCGGCCATGAAACCGTACTGCAATGCCGTTGAGGTCGCAGTGTTTCACCGACAACATCCTGCCCCACAGACCACGGAGGGCCAGGGGTACAGTGCGGCGTGCTATGCGCTGGCTGGACATATCGATTCGGCACGGGCGGTGATCGAGCGCCTGCCCACGGAGGACCACTACCGGGCGGCGGGGATCGTCTTCGACGTCGGGCACCCGGTGGCGGACGCCGGGGACGACCGGTCGGCTGGCCCCATCATGGAACTCGTACTCGAGTACTGGCCCAATCAGTACATGGCCCTCTATCACGCCGGAATGTCCGAATACGCGCTCGGGCAGCGTACGCTGGCCCGGTCGCATCTCGAGTCGTTCCTCACCAACTACTCCCAGGACGACGGCTGGACCCGGAACGCGCGCGAGGTCCTCGCGCGTATCCGCTAGCCGTCGCGACCAAACCGGTGGCCGAGTCGAGTTACTTCTCCACCGGGACGGTGCTGCAGGGCCGATACGAGATCGTCGACGAGATCGGGCGTGGCGGGTACTCGGTCGTGTACCGTGCGCGCGATCAGCGGGTGGGCTCGGACGTCGCGATCAAGCTCCTGGTCCCGCCGCCCGCGGCGGCGCGCGTGGCGCGGGAGCGCCTGCGGCGCGAAGTCCAGGCGGTGCGCCAGCTCAACCATCCCAACATCGTCACCGTGTTCGACGTCGTCGATGAAGGGCCGTGGAGCTTCGTCGTCATGGAGCTCGTCGACGGTCCGGACCTCGCCGTCCGGGTCTCGGACCGCGGCCCGTTGGAGCCGGAGCGCGTGGCGCGCATCGGCCGGGACATCGCGGCGGCG
>DATFGN010000091.1:0-7594 GCA_035249405.1 Gemmatimonadales bacterium | reverse complement strand
GGGCCGGGGCGCTGGTCGTCGCGGTGGCGCCAACGGCTGTGGAACGAACGCGTCCCGCCGTGGACTCCGTCTGGCGCGCGCTGAGTAGCCGCTTCGGCGCGGGAGCGGCCGTCGTGGGTCAAGCGCTGATTGTGATCCAGTATGCGGACCAGCCCGAGGGCGAGATTCCGCTCGAGCAGTCACCCACGCCGCCACTCTACATCCCGAACCGCACGGCAGCGAACGAGATCGTCGACCTCGTGATGGGTTGGGTGAGTCCCACCGTGTTTCGGAGCGTGGACGCGCGACTCCAGGAGTGGGTGCCGCACCCCTACGCGTTCACGAGCCGGGGAGCCGCCAGCACGTTGCTCCGGGCCAACCGGGCCTCGCTCTACGCCGAGCTGGCCACGGCGCCCTGGCATTCGGCCCGCACGTGTTTTCGAGGCGCGATCAGGGACTGCAGGGCCGCGCTGGGTATCAGTGGGACGGATCCCGTACTGGATTGGCTCGACGCCGCGGACCGTCGTCACTACGTCGATAGCTACTTGAAATACCTGCCGGTACCGCGCACCCGCTACGATCGCTGTGCCAGCGGGGACGACGACGAATGCATCGCCTTAACGCGCCTCGCGCCCAACCAACGACCGTCCCCACCGCTCAGCGTTACCGCGCGGCTGCTGTTGCTGGCCCTCGCGCTGGACGCCGGCGGGCCGGACGCCTTCCCGCGCCTGCTCGAGCACCCGGACCGCTCGATGGATGCCCGCCTCGAGGCGGCCGCGGGCCTCCCCATCGATTCCCTCGTCGCTGGGTGGCGTCACGACGTGCTGGCCACGCACCCCAAGACCGTCGCCGCTGACGCGCGCGCCGCCTGGGGGGCGGTCGTGTGGAGCGTGCTGCTCGCCATTGCCGCTCTCCGGAGCACCAGATGGCGTTGACCCAGAGGCGCTGGCTCGAGATCGCCGTGCTCGGATGTCTCGCGCTGGCCGTGATCTACTGGCCCGGCGGCGTGGCCGAAGAGAACCCAGCTCGAGTGACGCAGCTCGCTCGCCCGCATCAGAGCCTGCAATTCCGCGCGTCGTTGGAAAGCGACATCGGCCGGGGCTACGTCCTGCTGCAACAGCGCGACCAGATTCTTGGTTCGCTTGCGAGATCGGGGGATGGTGCGCCAGTGGAGTTTCGCGTGCCTTCCACCCGCCCCGTTCCGGTCGAGCGGCTCAAGGCCGTGACCGACAGCGTGACGCAACTCCTGCGACCCGCGAGCCCCGTGGTCCGCACCATCGTCGTCCCCCGCCCGGATTCGGCGTACCAACTGCCGACCGGGGGCAGAGTCACCCTCTGGGGCACTTGGTACATCATGCCGGCCGCCACGAACGGACACGTGTGCCTCGCGTTGCCCCGGCAATATGAGCTCGCGCGACTGGCGCAATTCCTCTTCAATCCAGACGCAACTCCGTCGGGCAACGTCGGGTCCACACTCATGGTCCCGCTCGGCCCGTGCGCTTTCTATACGGCCTTCGGGATACCCGGAGCGGGGATCGAGCGATGGCTGCGCGACCAAAACTATGCGACGGCCAGCACGGCCCACTGGATGGAGCCACCGGCTCCGGTGCGACGCCTCGAGCTCGAGGATCTCTCTCAAATGTCCCAGACCACCGGGCTGTGGGACGTGTTGCGGCAGGCTTCGAGCGGCGCATACGAAATGGGGAGCCTGAACCTTCAGGCGCGGGCGTGCGCGCATGGACGCCCGTCGCAATGCCGCGCCGTGCTCCGCTCCCCGTTCCGGAACGTCCGGCAGTCGTTGAGCGGCTCCGGGATCACCCGCCAATGGTGGTGGGGCCGCGAGGACATGGGCGGATCGTTCTTGAGCGAGCTCGTCCGCCTCGAGGGACGCGACGCGTTCGCGCGATTCTGGCAATCGAGTCTTCCCGTCGACAGCGCGTTTCAGCAGGCCTTCGGGGAGCCCCTGGAGACCTGGATGAGTCGCTGGCTGCTGAGCAATATCGAGCGCCCTCGCTTCGGCCCGGTGATCCGAATCGGGTCGCTGCTGTTCGGGCTGGGCCTGGTGGTCGTGGCCGTCATCGCCGCCGGTGTGGTGTCCCAGCGCCGTCAGGTGGGCTAGCCGACTCCTCCCTCGTCAGCGCCAGCACGCGCGCCTGCTCCAGCGCAGCCGCCACGCCGGCGGATGAGTCCCAGTCCCCGAGCCCGGTCGACACCGTCCGCTCGAGCTCGAAGCGGATTCGTGACACCGCGGCGAGCCGATTCGACAGCTCAGCGCTCAGCCGCCCTCGGCGTTCAGTCATTTCCCCCATCGCCTGCAGCCGGCGCTCCAACACGGCGATGCGCTGATCGCGTCCCGGCGACGGCGCCTCGCTGCGTGTGTCGCTCAGCCGCCGCGCGATTTCCTCGGCCCCAGGCTCGAGCTGGCGCTCCAAGGAGTAGAGTCGGCGGGCGTCGTCCGCGGCACGCGCGAGCAGCGCGTCCACCGTCGGCAGCACTTCGCCGAGCTGTTTGCGCTCCACGGTCGGGAGCTTCTGAATCACGGCCAGCATCGCGCCGCGGTCATTGCGCGCCTGCTGAATCGAGCCGCCATGCGGCCCGAGCTCCGCGGAATCGAGCGGCAGTGGCGAGGCGACTCGCGCGACCGTCGGCGTCGCGCGCGCCAGCACATCGCGCCAGGTGAAGCCCGCCATCCACAGGCGCCCGTACTCGGCCGCCACCACGGACGCCACGACAATGACGCTGAGTGGGCCGAGCAGTACACGATGCATGAGCAGGTCCACCAGGACCAGGGTCGCGATCAAGGCGAGCCCGGCGCCGACGGCGATGCGAAAGCGCCGCAACGGCGCGAGGGCGGCGAGCGCGGCCACTCCGGACGCCCGACGCACTGCGCGCGTGGGCGCGCTCCCGCCCGCCGCATCGAGCGCGCGCACCAGGTCTTCCGCCGCCGTAAACCGCTCTTCCGGCGTCTTGGCGAGACAGCGCATCACCGCGCCGGCAAGGTCCGGCGGGCAGTCCGGTCGGCGGGTGAGGAGGGGTGGCGGCGCCTGCGTGAGATGGCGCACCAGGATCGCGGCGACGGTGGCGGCGTTGAACGGCACCTCTCCCACCAGCATCTGATAGCCCACGATGCCGAGCGAGTAGATGTCCGATCGGTGGTCGATCGCGCCCTCACCGCTCGCCTGCTCCGGACTCATGTAATGCGGTGTCCCGAGCACGGCGCCCGTCTGCGTGAGCCGGCCCACATCCGCCGCCAACGCCTTCGCGATGCCGAAATCGGTGAGCACGACGCGGGCGTCTGGTCCGTCGAGCAGGATGTTGTCGGGTTTGATATCGCGATGAACGATGCCGGCCCGGTGCGCCACGGCGAGTCCGGCCGCTGCCTCGCTCAGGATCCGGCGCGCTGCCTCGGCCGGCTGCCGGGGCTCCCGCGCCAGGCGGTCGGCGAGGCTGCCGCCTTCGATGAGGGGCATCACGAAAAAGGCGAGGCCCTGCGCCTCGCCGACACTATAGATCGGGATGATGTTCGGATGACGGAGCGCCGCGACCGCCTCGGCCTCGCGCCGAAACCGCTCACGCGCACCGGGAACGTCGTCGAGCTCGGCCCGCAGCACTTTGACCGCCAGACGCCGCTTCAGGCGCTCGTCGGCCGCCTCGTACACGACCGCGAAGCCGCCCTGGCCGAGTCGGCCCTTGAGGGCAAACCCCTCCCCGAGCGCCAGTTGCAGTCGGTCGCGTACCGCGTCCGCGGCGTCGCTCGTCCTCATGCGTCGCGGCAAACTAACCAACCGTACCGTGCCCGGCGAATCCATTTCCCTTTTGCGGGCATCGCGCGCATGATTTGAGTCCCCCACGGGGAGCGATCCCATGTTCCGCATCGCCGTCCTGTCCGGCCTCCCGGCCGTGCTCGCCACGATCGCCGTCGCGCAGGCGCCCGTCGATACCGCCGCGATTCAGGACTCGGCCGTCCGCGTGTTCTTCGATTGCCCCAACTACGGACCAGGCTGCGATTTCGATTTCCTGCGCACCGAGATCACGTGGATCAATTGGGTCCGCAACCGGGAAGACGCCGACGTTCATGTGCTCGTCACCACTCAACCCACGGGCGGCGGCGGCCACGAGTACACGGTGTCGCTCATCGGCCTGCGGCGCTTCATGGGCCGCGTGGACACCCTGCGCTTCTACGCAACGGGGACGAGCACCCAGGATGAAGAGCGCCGCGGCCTGGTGCACACTCTGCAACTGGGCCTGCTGGCCTATGCCGCCACGACGCCGCAGGCGCGCCACATCACGGTGACCTACGAGGCGCCGGCAACGGCCCAGGAGGCCACGCCGCACGATCCGTGGAATGCCTGGGTGTTCACGATCTCGGGGGGTACGAATCTGAACGGACAGAAGCAGACGCGATCGACCTTTGTGAACGCGTCGATCAACGCCAACCGAACGACCGCGAGCTGGAAGCTCGACTTCTCGATGAACGAGTCGTATTCGGAGGACGTCTTCCAGGACGTGCCGCTGTTCGACTCGCTGGGCAACCAGGTCGGCAGCTACGACGTCCGCAGCTTCTCGCGTCACACCGGCGGACACGCGTTGGTCGTCAAAAGCCTCGGGCCCCACTGGTCGGCCGGGCTGAGCGGTTCGGCGAACCATTCGACGTTCGGCAACATCGACCTCTCGGTGTCCGCCGGGCCCGCGATCGAGTACGATCTCTATCCCTACGACCAGTCCACCCGCCGGCAGCTGACCGTGCAATACGGCGTCACGCCGCAATACGACAACTTCACCGATACGACGATCTATGGAAGAGTCAGCGAGACCGTTGTCCGGCAGAGCATCACCGCGTCGCTCAGCGTGACCCAGCCGTGGGGTTCGGCGAATGCGTCGCTCACGGGATCGCACCTGTTGAGCGATTTCAAACAGAACCGCATCGTGTTGTTCGCGAGCACGAACCTCCGGCTCGTAAAGGGACTTTCGCTCAATTTGTTCGGCGACATCGAGCGGATTCACGATCAGCGGGCGCTCCCGGCCGCCGGGGCCACGCCCTCGGAGATCCTGCTGCGCCGTCGCGAGCTGCTGACCTCGTATAGCTATTTCGCTTACATCAGTCTCAGCTATCGCTTCGGTTCCACGCTCAACAACGTGGTAAACCCCCGGTTCGGAGGGGGAGGCGGCGGCTTCTTCTCTTTCTGACCGTAAAGAGTTTGCCCGTCAGAACCGGATAGATGGCGCCGTGAGCTCGCGCTATGTTGCACGCGTGAGCCACGCCGCTGTCGCTTCGGATCAGACGCCTGCCCAGCAATGGCGTATTGTGCTGGCGCGCGACCAACGCTACGATGGCGCGTTCGTCTACGCGGTTCGCTCCACCGGCGTGTTCTGTCGCCCGTCCTGCCCCAGTCGCCGGCCGCGCCGGTCGGTCGTGCGCTTCTTCCCCATCCCCGAGGCCGCCCAGGCGGCCGGATTCCGGCCCTGCCGGCGTTGCCGTCCAACCATGGCCCGCTCCCCGGATCCCGCGGTCGCCATGGTCAGGGATGTGTGCCGAACCATCGACGCCCGGCCCGACGCCGCCGCGGATCTGGTCGGGATCGGGCGCCGGATCGGTCGCTCGCCACACCAGGTGCTGCGCGCCTTTCGCCGAGTGCTCGGCGTCAGTCCCCGCGAGTACCGCGACGCACGGCGCCTCGCGCGACTCAAATCGTCACTCAAGGAGCGTCGTCACGTGAGCCCTGCCATCTACGAAGCCGGCTTTGGGTCCCCGAGCCGGGTGTATGAGCGCGCCGCTGCCGCACTCGGCATGTCCCCGGCGACGTACGGCCGCGGCGGCCGTGGAGCCACTATCCGCTTCACCGTGGCCCCCACCCCGCTGGGCCTACTGCTGGTCGCCGCCACGGATCGCGGCATCTGTCGCATCAGTCTGGACGACTCGGCCAGCGCCCTGGAGCGCGACCTGCGCACCGAATTCCCCGCGGCCGCCATCACGTCGAGCGCCGGACCGCTCGCCGGCTGGGTCCAGGCGATCGTCGGGCATCTCGAAGGCCGGGCGCCCCACCTCGACCTGCCGCTCGATATTCGGGCCACCGCGTTCCAGCAGCGCGTGTGGGCGGCGCTCAAGAAGATTCCCTACGGCGCGACGCGCTCGTATCGGGACGTCGCCAAGGCGATCCACCAGCCCGGCGCGACGCGCGCCGTCGCCCGCGCGTGCGCCACCAACCCAGTGGCAATCGCCATTCCCTGTCACCGAGTGGTGCGCGAGGACGGGGCGCCCGGCGGCTATCGCTGGGGCGCGGAGCGGAAACGGCTGCTCTTAGAGCGCGAAGCTACTGGACGGAGAACCAGTAGCTCGCCTTGATCGCGAGGAAGTTGTCGCCAGTCGCGCGGAAGGAATCCCACAAATCGCGCGGACCGACGTGCGCGCCGCGCGTATCGAACCCGAACCGGTTCTGTTGCCACACCAGGAACAGCGTGCTGCCGGGGCGCCATTCCCACCGCAGCACGGCGTTGGACCGGAACGACAGCACGTTGAAGTCGGGATTCGCGACCAGGATCGTGTCGGCCCCGTCGGTAATCGTGTAATCGCCCGCCTGATCCCGAGCGATCGTCGTCCCGCTGGTGCCATAGCGGAGGAGTCCGAACCCTCGCGCCGCCGCCAGCTCTCCCAGTCCGTAGTATCGCCCGCTCGCCGCAAACGGCTCGGCATACAGGTCCAGCGTCAGCTCGGGCCGCAACGTGTAGTTCAGGCGCAGCTGCATCAGGAACGTGCTCTGGTCGATGAACGAGAACAGGTACCGGGTCCCAAACGTCGCGGCCGGCCCTCCCGGCGCGGAATCCAGATATTGCCGCGACGTAATGTCCCGCAAATAGTTCGGCGTCACCGACAACTGCCACTGCGGGCCGGGCCGAAGTGACAGGCCTCCGCTCAGGCGATAGGTCTCACCGCCGAGCTCGTCCTCTCCATAGTAGACGCGTGCGTTCCACGACGTCTTGGCCCCGAAGTTGTTCCCCACCCGGGTCACAACGTTCCAGGACTGCGGCGTCGCCATGGTGGGACCGCCGCGGGTGGCGTTGTGGTCAAAGGAGCGTGGGAGAAAGTCGAAGTATCCGTTGATGGTCCAGAAGTTCCGGAACGTGACGTCCCACGAGAGCTCCGTGAAGAGGTACTGCCGGTCACCACCAAAGTCCCAGCCGCCATTGGCGAAGAGGCCGACACTGTAATTCTGAAACTTCCACGACGGGCGCGTCTCGCGATATCGCAGCGCGGCGTACCCGAAGCGCTCGTCGGCACTGCTCAACCGCCCAGCGTCGTTGGGGTCGTACGCCGGCGCTTCCCAGCCGGCTCCGAGATCGTACAACCAGTGGCCGCCACCGGTCTTCGACAGCACGAAGTTGGCGACCGTGCCGGTCAAGGAAGTCCGCAGCGAATCATAGTGAACGTACGCCGCATCCGGGCGCTGGAAAAAATGCACCGCCGAGCGTTGCACGCGGTCGATCGCCGGGGCCGTCCCCTTGAGGTGGCTGAAGCCGAGCCAGCCACTCAGCTGGTAGATCCCCCGATTCCACCGCAGCAGCCAGTCGAGCCCACCGGCGAAGGCCCGCCGCGTGTAGAGCCCGGACAGCGCATCTC
>DATFGN010000090.1:0-3010 GCA_035249405.1 Gemmatimonadales bacterium | reverse complement strand
ACAACCAGAATCACGACCATGGCTGGCAGGTCGATCTGGCGCGTCAGCAGGGCCGCTCCCCACACGACGGGGAACGAGCATACGGTGAGCAGCACTGCGGGCCGGTGCGCCGTCCAAAACTCGCCCCAGGTGATCCGAGCGACGTCGAGGCTCAGTTCAGCCATCAGCAAAAAATTGACCGTCAGTGCGGCGAGCGCTCCCCAGGCCACCCCGGTCACGCCCCAATGCTGACCGATCCACGCCCCGAGGACGACGAGGCCGGCGTAGAGGATCTGTCGCCACGCGCGCCGATAGACGGCGCCGGTCGACCGGGCGATTGAATCGCTCATCTTGTAGCTGGTCCGGAACAACATGCCGATGCCGAGGATCTGGAACGGCATGACGACGGCGCTCCAGCGAGCGCCGAGCAGGACGTGAACGACTTCCGGCGCGAGCAGAATGATGGTCGCGCTCGGCGCCAGGACAACAATGGCGATCAAGGCGACGCCGCGCCGGTAGGCGGCGGCCAGCCGGGGCGGGTCGTCTTGCACCTTGGCCATAGCGGGGAACAGGACGACATCGAGGACCGCGCCAAACGCATAGGCCGGCGCGGACATGAGCGAATACGCGCGACCGTAATAGCCGAGGGCCGTCGCTCCCAGAAACCGACCGCTCACAACGCTGTCGCCGGTGACCGCCGCATAATTCGCCAATTTCGCGATTGTGAAGCCGCCGCCGAAGTACAAGAGGTCATGTAAGGCCGACCGTTCCATCGACAGCGGCAGCGGGGGCGGGTGTTTGGCCAGGAGAATCCCGTTGCGGATGAGGGCCTGACCGAGCTGTCCTGCGACCAGCGCCCACACGCCCCACCCGAACAGGGCGGTGGTGATTCCCACGGCACCGTAGCCGATCCCGTACGAGAGCACATCGAGATTGGCGAGCCAGGAGAACCGGAGCTCCCGCGAAAGCAGCCCGGATGACACGGTGCCGAGCCCGTTGAGTGGAAACACCCACGCGAGCGCGCGCAGAACGGGAGTCAGTCCGTCGAGGTGCATGAACTGTGCGGCCAGCGGCGCTCCCGTCCACACGATGGTACCGAGGGCGAGTCCCAGCAGGATCGAGGTGACGAAGGCGGTGGTGAGGTGGCGGGGCTCGAGGGTCCGGCGTTGCACGATGGCCGGCCCGAGGCCGAGCTGGGACACGATCGAGGAAAAGCCGATGACCACCAGCGCGGCGCTGACGACTCCGAAATCGAGCGGCGAGACGAGACGGGCGAGCACGGCGAGGACGATCAGCTGCAGGATCGCAAAGGCCGCTTTCCCGTAGCCCATCCACAACATGCCGGACAGGGTGCGCTGGGTGAGCCCGCGAGCCATTGGCGTCAGCGGCCGTTTGGTGGGGCGAACCCCATCGTGCGCAGCGCCTGGTCGATGCGGATCGAGCCAAATTGCTTCAACAAGACCGACAGATCCCGGCGCATCCGGCCCCGACCGACGTAGGCGCGGAAGCGCAACGTGGCGGACAATCCCTGCGGCGGGGTCTCGCCCGTGTCCAGCTCCCAGGGGTGGAAGTAGAACATGAACCAGGAGCGCCGGGCGAGGCGCCTGGCGACGCCCCAGCGGTACACGCGGGGAGGGATGAGGCGGAAATACCCGCCTCCCGACCAGGGGAACGCCACCGGGCCGATCGCGACGCGAGACATCGGCAGCTCGAGCAGGCCGGGACGCACTTCCACGACGGCCCGTTCTGGATCGATCGGCGTGCCCAGTTGTCCATAGCGGTCGTGCGCTTTGAAGTCGTAGAAGCTGGAATCGTACCAGTACCCGGCTTCGGCGAGATAGTCGAGCACGGCATCGCTGATCGAGAACATCGGCGCGCGAATGCCCCAGACCGGTAGACCGGTCAGCTGTTGCAAGGTGTCGCGGGCCCGGGTCAGCTCCTCTGCCAGTACCTCACGCGACAAACTATAAAGGCGCGGATGCGTGTCGCTATGGCTGGCCACTTCGTGGCCGTCGGCCACCATGCGACGGACGAGCGCCGGATAGCGACGCGCGACCCATCCCAGGACGAAGCAGGTCGCCGTGACGCCCGCCGCAGCGAGCGCATCGAGCAGATCGTGAGTGTTTCGCTCGACTCGTGACTCGAGCTGTTCCCAGTCTGTGGTGGGAAGGACGCCCTTCAAGTTTTCGGCGTGAAACCACTCTTCGATGTCGAAGGAAGCCAGGAACATCGCCTGAGCGGTCACAACATGCGCCTCCCCTTGGCGCGCAGCTGCGCGACATCGGCGGACGTGGGGAACTTGAAATACCGCTTGTTGGTCATGTCCACGACGCGCGGTGTCGGCCACTCCGGGGTGCCCAATCGTCCCAGCAAGCCCGCCACCTCCCGGCCGGCCACGTCCTTCGCCCGGGCCGACAGGTCGAACTGCGAGTCCTGTGCCGTGATGGGGACGCGGTATTCAGCCAGGACTTCACCGGCGTCGAGCTTTTCGACCATGGTGTGCACGGTGATCGTCACTTCCGGCTCATCGTGCAGCAGTGCCCAGAACGTCGGCATCATGCCGCGATACAAGGGCAGCTTGCCGTTGTGGATGTTGATCGTGCGAGGCGCCGCGTTCAACGCCGGGGAGCGAAAGATCTCCGGGGCCGACACCGACAACAGCACATCCACGCCGCGCTCCCGGAGCGTGCGCAGATAGGATTCGTCGTTGATGGATGACAGCGTCCGGACCGGGACCCCCGCACGAGCGGCCAGGGCCACGACGCTGCGGGGCGTACCCAGGCGGTCAGCCAGTCGGGCCCGAGCGTACCGGGCCATCAGCCGGGTCATGTCGACTGCGCCGTACACCTTGTACAGGCGACGAGCCAGGGCGAGTCGCGATTCGTTGAAATTCCGCAGCAACACGATCTCGACCAGCCGGACCGGACCATTGGCGGCTGCCGCCAGGAAGGCGGCGAAGAACCGACCGGTGAAGAAGGGGTCGTCCTGCGTTACGGCCACGACATTCACAGTCCTGCTCATGCGCCGGCGG